>JBLHJR010000015.1:0-51279 GCA_047619205.1 Candidatus Endobugula sp.
ACTGTGGGGCAATCAGCTGAAATCTTAACAACTTCACTTGATTGCGGGAGGCGAATTATACACGCCAACCAATGTTTGTAAACTCTTATTTTCAGTAAATCGTCATTTAACATGAAATCAATTTACTTGAACCTAACAGCGGCTGATTAGGCCTTTGCCTCACTTCGACAAACATCAAAGCTGAGCAAGATACATTCATTATCTCTTGCCGTTACCGACAAGCGAGGCGCGCATCATACGCTCCTCAGTGCGTTTGTAAACCCTTAATTTCATTAAACTTTCAATTAAAATTTAGAAAGCTTAGTTATTCTTAGATGAGCCTGTTACCGCCTTAACTTCTCTTGACTTACACGCCAGTGATCCGTTATTTACTCATGCCGTTGCCGACAACCGAGGCGCGCATTATACGGATGTTTACGCTTCACGCAACCGTTATTAACAGCAATACTGAAAAACAAGAAATGGCGGCATTACTTGTCTATTATTTCTTTTATAATTTTCTTTAAATCAGCCAGCTGATCAGGCGGCACAAAAGAAAACCTCACTCCATGACTAAAGCCAGCATTACTTGCCATTAGCATACTATAGGTTACTATACATTTAGCGCGAATCAGATACTGCTTACCCTTGGACCAAGGAGTTAACTCTATATTACACTCCGCACCAACCGCCAATCCCTCCTGTAATTCGAAGCCTAGACCTCCTTCAGACACATCCTTTGTTCTTGCGGCAAGAATACGACGGTCAGGCGTTAGCACACGCGAAGACCAATTGACCTTCACTCGCAGGCTTTTCCGTAGCGATTCTTTTTTAATTTCTTCAGTCATTACAATCAATTCAAGCAAAAATAAGTATTATCTCTATTATTTTAGCCCAAATAGCAAAAACTACTAACAATAGGCTCGATATATAACAAAATAAAATAGTTTTAAGGCGCTAGATAGAACAAGTGGTACTGCTTTTTACCTAGCCGGACAATGAAAAAACGCTCGTGCCGCGCATTAGCTTCTGCAAATACGGTTTCCACGCTCATATTTACATCTGCACCAACCACATCACCATTCACCAATACCGCATTTCTTCCCAGCGCATCTTTAACCTGCTTACCACTCTTCGCAAGCCCCGCAGAAACAAAAAACCCCGTTAATGACTCTTGCGACAGATCAACCCCCGTCAAACAGGTGCTAGGCAAACCATCCTGCTGCAGCTGCTCCATATCCGTTAAACTTAGCAGCTCAACACCACCACTAAAGAGTGCCTCACTGATTCTCTGTGACGCCTCTAGGCTTTCTTCGCCATGAACTAATCGAGTTACCTCTTCTGCCAATATACGCTGAACCTGAGGCCGGCCTTTCGCCTGCTGATCTACCTCCTCGATTGATATGATTTCAGCCATATCTAAGAAGGTGAAGTATCTCAAGAACTTATAAGCATCCGTATCGGCAGTATTTAGCCAAAACTGATAAAAAGCATAGGGTGATGTCTTAAGCGGATCTAACCAAATAGTACCTGACTCAGTCTTGCCAAATTTAGTCCCGTCACTTTTTGTCACTAGAGGCAACGTTAAACCAAACACCTGCACGCCATGCAGCCTACGCGTAAGGTCAACCCCTCCTGTTATATTGCCCCACTGGTCTGAACCGCCTATCTGTAAAGTACAATTTTGCCGCTGATATAGCTCAGCAAAATCATATGATTGTAGTAACATATAGGTAAACTCCGTAAACGAAATACCCTCACCATCACGCTCTATTCGTTGTTTCACCGATTCTTTTTGAATCATGTTGTTAATAGAGAAGTGTTTGCCTACATGACGCAAAAAATCCAGTACGCTTATCTCTCCCACCCAATCAAGATTGTTCACTACTTCCGCAGAAGCAGAGCCACAATCGAAATCAATAAAGCGAGCAACCTGAGCCCTTAGCTTACCCACCCAATTAGCCACAATATCGGGCGTGTTTAATTTTCGCTCTTGCGACTTAAAGCTAGGGTCACCAATAAGACCCGTGGCACCACCCACTAAAGCTAAGGGCTTATGACCCGCCTGCTGAAAACGCTTTAACGTCAACAGTGGCACCAAGCTCCCTATGTGCAAACTATCTGCTGTTGGATCAAAACCACAATATAATGTCCGTGGCGCTGCCGTCAGATAAGCTACCAAAGCATCCTCATTCGTCATCTGAGCAATTAGGCCGCGCGCCTGTAAATCTTCAATTAATTCCACACTTTCCACCGCCATAAGCCACAAACCTTATCAAAGTAAGCTATATGAACATAAAACTAGCTTATTAAACCTAAAAATAGGTCGACACCATACCTAAAATAAGCATAAAAACAAGCAAGCCTAAGTATAAATAGTGGACAAAACCCTTGTAAACATGATCTTCATAGAAAATTATCGCCCTTATACCATTGCAATTATCAGATAAAAGCCTAATAATCAAAAAAAACATAATGCAAAGTGTCAACATAATTATGAAAGCCCTTGAATTTACTAAAAGAATCGTCAATAAAGATACCTTAAATGGACTTAAGCAATTCTTCCCTAGAGGACACTTTGTTGTTATTGCGGGACTCTCAAGCTTATTGTTAACCGCAGCAGTGACCAGCTACTCCGCCAAAGAGCCTGCGCGCACCAGCCAAACGGTCGCACTCAAATTAAGCTCCGCATCACCGAACCCGCTCAATACTAAAGTAGAAATAGCTTTACCTATCATTTGGCACAAAGAAACGGTGAAGACAGGCGACAACCTCTCACTATTGTTTAATCGTGCAGGCCTATCAGACGTCGTCTTATATAATTTTCTAAACAGCAATAAACGCGCACCACTACTATCCAAAATACATCCGGGTCAAGAAATTGCATTCCACATAGATGAAGGCAAGCTCAAAGGCTTGCGCTATCAGAAAAATCGTCTGAACAGCATTGAGTTTACACGCACTGACACAGGTTTTATTGATAACAACGTTACGGTAGAACCCGATAAACATACCGCATATAGAGAAGCCACCATTATTAATTCACTTTTTCTTGCTGGTACTGATGCAGGCATGGAAGAAAGCTTAATTATGGAGCTGGCGAATATTTTTGGCTGGGATATTGATTTTGCGCTCGATATTCGCACTAACGATACCTTCAAGGTTTTATATGAAGAGCGATTCATCAACGGCGAAAAAATAGGTAACGGGTCCATTTTAGCCGCCGAATTTACCAACCAAAACAAAACTTACCAAGCTGTTCGCTACGAAAACGAAAAAGGCGACGCCGACTATTACACTCCCGCAGGCAGAAGCATGAGAAAAGCATTCTTGCGCACGCCTGTGGACTTTGCACGCATCAGCTCACACTTCAACCTTAAACGTAAACATCCAATTCTGAACAGAATCCGTGCCCACAAAGGCACCGATTACGCAGCCCCGAGAGGTACGCCAATAAAAGCTGCTGGCAATGGAAAAGTCGCATACGCTGGCGTCAAAGGTGGCTATGGCCGTACGGTAATCATACGCCACGGCCAATCATACAAAACACTCTATGCACATATGTACAAATATGGCCGCGGGATAAAAACAGGCGCTAAAGTGAAACAAGGACAAATCATTGGCTATGTAGGTAAATCTGGCTTAGCCACTGGACCTCACCTGCATTATGAATTCTACAAAAATGGTGCGGTCAGAAACCCCGTTCGCGTAGCTCTTCCTAAAGCAAAGTCTATTGCCAAATCTTTATTGAAAGACTTTAAATTGCAAACTCGACCTTTAGTAGCACAGCTCAAGCAATTCACCAACAAAACACAGCTAGCCTTATCTGCAGTCGATAGCACAGCAAATAGCGCCGCTAATTAAATGTGACCGACTCATTTTTTATTGGCCTCATGTCTGGCACCAGCGTCGACTCTGTCGACGCTGCCTTAGTAAAGTTTAAAAAAAATAAACCCACTATTGTAAGTACTTACTCCTTACCTATAGCTAAAGAATTAAGACTTTCCGTCCATAAACTTGCCATCTCAGGGAAAGACGAAATAGCTCAGCTACGCTATCTCGACAAAGAATTTGCCCTACTTTCCTGTAATGCTATTCAGCAACTCTGCCAACAAGCCAACTGCCCACCCACTTCAATTACCGCAGTTGGTAGCCATGGACAAACGATAAGACACTACCCCAACAATAAACATAACGTGGGCTATTCACTTCAAGTAGGCGATCCTAATATTATCGCTGAAAAGACAGGCATCACCACAGTCGCCGACTTCCGTCGTCGTGATATTGCCGCTGGCGGACAAGGCGCTCCGTTGACCCCCGCATTTCATCAAAACGTATTTCACTCTACACTATGTGATCGCATTATTTTGAATACTGGCGGCATCGCTAATATTACCTGGCTACCCAAAACAGGAAATGTCACAGGTTATGATACAGGTCCTGCAAATGGACTTATGGATAGCTGGTGCCAACAACACCAACAGAGCCCCTTCGATAACGGCGGCGAATGGGCAAAGAGTGGCAAGGTCAACACTCAGTTATTAACACACCTATTACAACACCCTTACTTCGCCCTAAGCGCGCCCAAAAGTACGGGAAGAGAAGACTTCAATATACCCTGGCTTGATCAGCAACTTGTCTCATTCCCCCAGACGCTCCAAGCTGAAGATGTACAAGCGACCTTGCTAGCACTAACGGTAGAAAGTATTAGTCAACAAATAGAAAAACGAGACAGCCACTCTAGCGCAGAAATTTATGTCTGTGGTGGTGGCGCACACAACATAGCCCTAATGCAGTCACTTGCTCAGCGTCTACAGCCCCGAAGAATACTATCAACAGAATCATTAGGCATCCACCCCGACTGGGTAGAAGCCACTGCTTTTGCATGGTTGGCGAAACAGAACATGGAGAAGGCAGCAGGTAACTTACCTTCCGTTACGGGAGCTGATAGAGAGGTTGTATTGGGCGGGATATATTTTGGAGGCTAGGTTATTCGTAGCAGGGAGCTTTAAAAAAGGCCGTTACGCTATCTATGGAGAACGCTAGAAATACACATAACTCTGCTGATCAAGTAGCCGCTTAACTTCTGTGGGGCCAAAAGGCACGGTACCGATAAAAGGGTGAATACTGGAGCGACTACGCCCCATAATACCAGACTGCGTTTCACACACTCTCACATCAACCACACCAAAGGCACTCAAGCGAGCGGCCAAATCGACAATTTTTTTATATTCTTCATAGTTATCTTTGAAAAAAATTTCAACTTCAGGGCCATGCAATATAATCGCAATGGGGTTGGCCCCCGGAGGTAATTTGCCCTCTGCATGCCATGCTTCAGCACGCGCAAGCGCACCAGCCACTTCCTCAGGAGAGTCACTTAAAATTCGGGCAAGGTATCCATTGGTATTATTTGCAGAGAAAGGGTCGGCTGATTGAGCACTAGCAGCGGCCGAAAAACAAGCAATGATTATTAGGAGAGCACGTAAGGCAAGAGTACCGTTAGATAGAAAATGATGAACCACAACCACAGGTAGTATCCGCATTAGGGTTGTCGACAACAAATTTTGAGCCTTCGAGATTTTCTTTATAATCAATTTGAGCACCCACTAAGTAAGCGTAACTCATACTGTCCACCAATACGCTAACATCGCCTTTAGTAATCACCGCATCGTCATCGGCAACCAACTCATCAAAGGTAAAGCCATACTGAAAGCCCGAGCAGCCTCCACCGGTCACAAAAACTCGGAGCTTTAAGTCAGCATTACCCTCTTCTTCCAGTAAGTTTTTGACCTTGTTGACGGCATTATTAGAAACCATAACCGACTGCGGCGTAAATACTTCAGGTGCGTTCATACTCAATAACTAACCTCAAAAATGTAAGTGACCCCAAAAAAACAATTGCGGGAAAACCAGTAAGCTATTATCGCCATTTCCGAGTGTTTTAGTCAAGTATTATACTTTGCTAGTTAACGCTGCTGTTTGCACCGGCCGGCCAGATAATTTCCCAGCATTAGTCACTGGACTTTTATTTTCAGGCTTTTTATTGGCCGCATTATAGACTAGCTTACCGTTAATCTGTGCACCCTTGACGATTTCAATCAAAACGTAATGTACATTACCATTGATCACAGTTTTAGATGCCAGCTCAATATGTTTACTAGAATATACGTCGCCAGTAACCGCCCCGTTAATCACCAAAGAGGGAACGCGTATCTCACCTTCAACTTTGCCGCTCTCAAGCACTCTTGCTTGTGCGCCCTCGCCATCAACCGCATAGACGTTGCCTTTAACGTGGCCTTCAATCATCAAAGTACCCGAAAAATGTATATCGCCCACTATTTCCGTGTTCTTAGAAATCAAGGTGGTGCCTCCTGCTGCAAATGCCGTTTTTTTATCTTTTTTACTAAACATACGCTTAACTCTCTTTAACTATCCAATTGAATGTTTTTTCAATTAATGCCTTTTTAGGCTTAAAAGAAACTATTTTTAGCTCAATACGCTCTGGCGTAAAGTTCTCGGGCAATACCATCTGACCTTCGAGCCGTTGAAAATATCTAAAGTTTAACTTTATTTTTTCAGCTAACTTAGCCTGAGAAAACTGATGCAGGCCAAAACGCTGGATTTCACCCTCTTTATCTTTTCCAATGATAACGAACTCTAAATAGCCAACTACCTGCAAGCGATTAGCAGAAAGCTGCTTAATCACCATTGTATATTCATAAGTATTCGTTGCACTAGCCAACAACTCTAAAGCGGGCGAGGTAACCGAAATACCTTGATCAGCGCTCTCCGGTCGCATCAAATCACGATAAAAGGTGTTATCTCTTTCTAAATCAGCAATGCGATTTTTTAATTCCACCACTCGTGTTCTCACCTGCTCAGTAGCCTTACGATCAACCTGCGAACCCAATCTAAGATTAGCAATATGTTGCTCTAATTGCTGAATCTCGCCTTCAGTTTTTGCATACTGCACGCGCAACTCATTTCGCTCCAATATAGCTGCCTGCTCAGTTGTTGTACCTCGATAGAAGCCACCATAATAACTACCTAAAGCTAACAATATCACCACCATGAAAATGATAATGGAGCATATCCAGTAGTAATAAGGACGGTGGGGGACTACAGCCAAATCAAATTCTGGAGTCTCTTCAACTGGGGGCATAATATTCTCTACTAATCATTACGATGGAACAAAAAGATATTTATTGTTTTTTAATCATAGTACATCTTCAGAACAACAATAATCTATCTACGGCAATAAAGCCAATTGATGCAGCCCTTCTGTTTCATCAAAACCACACATAATATTCATATTCTGCACGGCTTGACCCGATGCGCCTTTGGTTAAATTATCAATCACTGACATCACTACCACTGTATCCCCACCTTGCGGCCTAACAATAGATAAACGGCACATATTAGATGACTTAACCGAACGCGTCTGAGGGTGAGACCCCGCCGGCATGACATCAACAAAAGGCTCGTCAGAATAGCGTGTTTCATATAATGCTTGTAAATCAACCAAGGGGGCTTTGAGCCTGGCATATAGCGTTGAATGTATACCCCTAACAATAGGCAACAAATGCGGAACAAAGGTTAATTTTGCTGAAGCACTACCTTGCGGCTGAATTTCACGTAGACCCTGCTCTATCTCGGGTAAATGTCTATGCCCTGTAGCAGCATAAGCTTTAAAACTATCACTCACTTCCGCATGTAGCGAACCAATATTTGCCTGTCGACCAGCACCACTGGATCCGCTTGCCGCATTGGCAATTAAATATTCAGGATCCACCAGATTATTTTCTAACAACGGTAGAAAACCTAGCTGTATGGACGTTGGATAACAACCTGGACAAGCAACCAACTGCGCCGATTTAATGGCTTCGCGATTCACTTCAGGCAATCCATAGACTGCTTTCGAAAGTAAGGGCTCACACCCGTGAGGCTGACCATACCACAGAGCCCATAGCTCAGCATCTTTAATTCTAAAGTCAGCAGATAGATCAATGATCTTTACGCCCTTTGCGTAAAGATCAGGCACAAGCTTGTGCGCAACACCGTGTGGCGTAGCAAAAAAAACCACATCACATGCCGCTAAGATCTCTGCACTAGGTGCCGTAAAGCGCAAATCGCAGTTGCCTCGCAAACTATGATAAATATCCGCTACCGCCACACCTTCTTCCGCGCGCGAGGTGATTACTTTTACACTGACTTTCGGATGGTGAATCAACAAGCGTAATAATTCAACGCCGGTATAACCCGTGCCACCAACAATACCTACCTCTATCATAAGAACTCAATCAATTAAAATGGAATTAAAAAAAGCTATATCTATTAGGATTTAGGCATTCAATCATTTCTAACAAAACACTACACCACTACACGTAAAAAGTGACGCTCTATGGAAACCTAAATCCCAAACACAATGGGTATATCATAAGCTAATAGGCTACTATAACAAAGTACGCCGCAATAAATAGTTAAACGCTGAACGAAATAACATTCATCGAGAGCACGTTAATAATGGATAAGCACATTTGAAAGCCCACTTTCTCAATCAAACGCTAAACAAATTTCGCCATCGCCTCGCAGATATCGATGCATTACCGCAGTTAAGCCTTATAGGCGTTATTATTGGCTGTTTGGCAGGGGGGTTAATTGTCGGTTTTCGACTACTAATTGAGCTACCACTGCAATACTTATTACCCTTACACGCTGAAAACTTTGAAGGTTTAAGCCAAACACAACACTTCTTATTACCGTTAGGCGGCGCCATTATTCTCGCCGCATGTTTTCATTACATCCCTAAAAAATATCACGATGTCAGTGTTGGCAATGTATTAGAACGACTGCATAATTTTCAAGGCCGCATGCCTTTAGGCAACCTATTAGTGCAATTCTTTGGCGGGATACTTTGCCTACTTAGCGGGCAGTCTGTAGGGCGTGAAGGGCCCGCCGTACATATTGGCGCCAGTGCCGCGAGCTTGCTCGGACAATGGCTCAAACTACCCAACAATAGCCTACGCACACTCATTGGCTGCGGAGTTGCCGCTGCAATAGCCGCCTCTTTCAACACCCCCGTTGCAGGTGTAATCTTTGCTATGGAAGTGGTATTGATGAACTACACTATTATCGGTTTTATTCCCGTCATGCTGGCCTCAGTGTGCGGCGCACTGATAACACGCTTAGTCTTCGGTGAAGACAGTTTATTCTCCTTCACCGGATTTCAAATGCATGGACTATGGGAACTACCCTTAATGATAACTGCAGGATTTATCATTGGTATTCTCGCTACCCTTTATATGCGCCTACAACTGGGCTTTAATCGTTTCTCACATCACCCTATTACCGCTAGAATACTATTAGCAGGCTTTGTTACCAGCTGCTTAGCCTTACTAGCACCTGAAATCCTAGGACTTGGCTATGATACAGTCAATCTAGCCCTAGAAAGCAAACTCGCACTCAGCACACTCTGCATCATCCTAGCCGCAAAAATGATCGCCACTAGCTTTAGCGTTAGCATGGGATTACCCGGAGGCTTAATTGGCCCACAACTGCTCATTGGCGCTTGCATCGGGGCCATTATAGGCCACCTAATCAATAGTTTTTTCCCCGACAGTGTCAGCCATAGTGGTTTTTATGTTTTATTAGGCATGGCAGCAATGATGGGGGCTGTGATCAATGCGCCACTGGCTTCACTAATGGCCGTATTAGAGCTAACCTACAATCCCTCCATTATCTTTCCTAGCATGCTTATTATTGTGGTTGCCTGCCTTACCACACGACAATTGTTCAAATGTGAAGGCATTTTTATAGAACAATTATCTGCCAACGGAAAAACCTTGCACTCCAGCCCCACACAACAAATTTTAAGTAGTATCGGTGTTCGTAGCGCAATGAGCACTTCCTTCGTTCAGTGCACAACACCGATTTCTCGAATGGCCGCAAAATCACTGCTCAACCACAAACCGCAATGGATCGTCATCAGTGATGATGAAGGAGACAACACCCTACTAAGAACTGCCGACCTGGCATTTCACATGAAGGGAACATTGACCGAAGAAGAATCTGATAATGAAGGTATTATTGACTTATTAGAAATTTCTGGACAACGCTTTGCGCTTAGCCCTATTCACGAACTCGCCACACTCTATGAGGCACAACAACGACTAGCACAGCAACAGGCCGACAGCCTTTATGTCACACCACAAATACAAGACACACCAGAGCCTCTTGTTGTAGGCATCATCACTCACGATATTATCGATAATCACTATCGACTATAGCGTTATAATAGAAACACCCAATAAAAAATTAACATAATATTGCCAATGCTTTATAGTTTCTGTAACGTAAGCGTTTTATCACTTCTATCTTCAGGCACCCTTAAAAAAAGAGGCCAGCATCCATGCTGTGGGTAAAATCATTTCACATTATTTCTGTTATATGCTGGTTTGCCGTGCTGTTTTATTTACCCCGCCTCTTCGTTTATCACTCAACGAGTGAAGACAAAGTCAGCAAGGACCGCTTTATTATCATGGAGAGAAAGCTCATCCGTGGCATTGGTAATCCGGCTATGATTGCCACCTTTATTTTCGGCATATGGCTAGCAACCTATCATTGGAGTTACTATCAGGTATCGGCTTGGTTTTGGTTAAAAATCGGCTGCGTCTCTATATTGGCGATCTATCATCACCTCTGTATTTATTTATGGAAACAGTTTCGCACAGACAATAACACTCGCAGCCATCTTTTTTATCGCTGGTTTAATGAGTTTCCTGTTTTGTTATTAGTCATTATTGTTTGCTTAGTTGTAGTGAAACCAAGTTAGTCGCAGGAGAATATTAGACATCCACCAGAAGTAGGGCCTCATAAGGCACACAAGACGCTGTTAAAACCATTAAAAAATTACTTTATTTAAGGCAGTATTATGAATCGTTCCGAGACATTATTTTCTGAAGCACAACAGCATATCCCTGGCGGCGTTAACTCGCCCGTTAGAGCATTTAAAGCGGTAGGTGGCACGCCGATATTTTTTAAGCGGGCTGAAGGTGCCTATCTTTTTTCTGAAGATGATAAACGCTACATCGATTATGTCCTCTCTTGGGGGCCGATGATTCTTGGCCATGCTTACCCACCCGTTGTCGAAGCCGTCAGAGAAAAAGCATTATCGGGGCTTAGCTTTGGCGCGCCAACGGCATTAGAAACCGAGCTCGCCGAAAAAGTCTGCCGCATTATTCCCAATATGGATAAAGTGCGTTTCGTCAATTCAGGCACCGAAGCTACCATGAGCGCCATTCGCTTAGCACGAGGAGCCACTGGACGAGATAAAATCGTTAAATTTGAAGGTTGTTACCACGGCCACTCGGACTCATTGCTAGTAAAAGCAGGCTCTGGTGCCTTAACTTTGGGGGTGCCTAGCTCTCCCGGTGTGCCTAAAAGTCTGGCTGACCACACCATCACTCTTAACTACAATGATAGCGAACAAGTCGAGTCTGTTTTTGCTGAAATAGGTAAAGACATTGCTTGCATCATCGTAGAGCCGGTCGCAGGTAACATGAACTGCGTTCCTCCCATTCATGGTTTTTTAGCAACACTACGCAGGGTGTGCGATGAAAATGGTGCGCTATTAATTTTTGATGAAGTCATGACGGGTTTCCGCGTTCACCCCCAAGGTGCGCAAGGCTGTTACCAAGTCGATGCCGATATCATTACTCTAGGAAAAGTCATGGGCGGAGGCATGCCAGTAGGTGCATTTGGTGGCAAGCAAGCCATTATGGAACAAATCGCCCCCACTGGCCCCATTTATCAAGCTGGCACTCTTTCGGGCAACCCCGTGGCCATGGCTGCAGGCTTGGCCAATCTAGAAGGTCTTACAATTAATGGGTTTTACGAAAAACTATTCGCCAAAACCGACACCCTTGTTAAAGGCTTACAGGCGCGAGCCGATGCCGCTAACATCCCTTTTACCACTAACCACGTAGGCTCAATGTTTGGGTTTTTCTTTTTAAATGATCACCAAGACAACAAAGTCGTTAGCAACTATCAACAAGTGATGAACTGTAATATTGAACGCTTCAACCAGTTCTTTCATCTAATGCTAGAAGCTGGCGTTTATCTGGCGCCCGCATCTTATGAGTGTGGCTTTATGTCTATTGCTCACTCAGATGAAGATATTCAAGCAACCTTAGATGCAGCCGAAAAAGCATTTATGCAACTATCTACACAACTATAAGTAAGTACTATAAACAAGCCGTACGCAAGGGGAAAAATGAACTCACTCACTTTACCTAATTCACTGGTCAGCGTTGATTGGCTAAAACATAACTGCAGTCATCCGCAACTGGTTATTCTTGATGCCAGTTCGCATATGCCTGGCACACCTAGAGATGCCCATCAAGAATGGCAAGAGCAGCACATTGCTGGGGCTAAATTTTTTGACTTTAACAATAAAATTTGCGATACCCACTCGCCTTTACCCCACATGCTGCCTTCTGCCGAGATTTTTACACATGAAGCTCAAGCCCTAGGCATTAACCAAGACAGTATTATTGTCATTTACGATAGCCTCGGCATTTTTTCTGCGCCAAGAGCGTGGTGGATGTTTTCGGTAATGGGGCATCAGCAGTGTGCCGTATTAGATGGAGGCCTACCTGAATGGCTAGCGCAGGGTGGCACAACTGAAAGCCATACAGAAGAAAAAGACCTTACCCCAAACACTATCAGTACCGGAAACTTTTCTGCCCACTTACAAGTAGATAAAGTAAAAAATAAAGCACAAATACTCGCTGCTATCGCCAACAATGACATTACCATAATTGATTCGCGCTCTAAAAAACGCTTTGATGGCCTGGCTGAGGAAACCAGGAAAGACTTAATCAGTGGCCATATTCCCTCATCAAAGAGCTTACCCTTTACAGAATTATTAACTAATGGGAAAATGAAACCAACAGCTCAATTAAAACGATTACTTGATGAAAAAGTCACGGGAAAAACAGAACTCTATAGCTCGTGTGGAAGCGGAGTAACTGCCTGCATTATTACTTTTGCCGCCCACCTTGCTGGCTTTAAGCAACTGGCCGTTTACGATGGCTCATGGTGCGAATGGGGTCAACCCGAACTAGACCTACCTATCGACACTTACGCCGACATTAAATAGAGGCCATTATATGCACACCCCTCAAATCATTAGCACGGATGAAGGCAGCGAATATTATTTTGAGGAAGGCTGCTATATTTGGGAACAATCAAATTCAGCTGTCGATGAAGACCTCTCTATTGCTAGAGCACGCGTCTTAGCCAACACTGCAACAAAACGCCACAAGCTCGCAAACACAACCGAACGCTATATTATTTTGGAAGGCACTGGTGAAGTTATTTTAGGTGAGAACACTATCACCGCCGTTAGCAAAGGCGATGTTGTTATTATTCCGCCAAACTGCCCTCAAGCGATAAACAATACCGGCACTATCGATTTAGTGTTTATGGTGTTATGCACACCAAGGTTTGTCATCGAAAATTATAGCGAGTGCGAGTAAGAGCACGCTTAAAAAATTACTTAATCCATCTCGACAGTGATTGATAAACCTCACTGCCATTTTTTGCATAACGTAAACCTTGTTTAGCAAAATAAACCGATTGCGAAGGATTCGATAAAGCATCATAAGCAGAGGCTAATACTTGATAGAATCTAGGCTCTTTACGATCTATTCGCAAACCTCGCTCAGCTAAAATAATTGCCGCCTTGGGGTCATTATCGATTAACTTTTTCTCTGACTGCGCGATTAGTTTAGTTTTTAATGGTGAAGCCGTCGACCCATTTAATTTCTCTGGCGCTACTGGCCGAACTACTGATTGACGCTTTTCTGCTGGCCCTGCGGAACCTGCTGGCGTACTAGAAACAGCACCGGCATCACGAATAACAACCGGCCCAGTATTACTCACACATGCGGTTAAAAAACTAATCAACAACGACAACATGATTCGTCGAATCCACACACTACACATCATTTTCATTTCACCCAACTCATATTGAGACCGTTGGACGAATGATCTTTTGTCCTCATGTGGGTTTACCCCACAAGGGGGCACCGAGGAAAAAACATCTATCCGTGCAACGACCTCATATTTATTTAACTACCGTTTCTAGAATAAAACTATTCTGCAAACCACTGTTTAAACCAACGCGTAATCGGCGCTTCCAAAAATTCACATTCAGTTTTAGCGGTTGGTTGTGATCCGGTAATGAAGGGCGCCAACATTGCGTCCTGACAATTTTCAGCACTCAACAAACCGTCTTTAGCATCAACCCAGTAATAGTCAATATTATCTGGCTGCTGGTAACTAATACCTCTAGTCGATAACTGTTTGAAAATAGTAGCCCATATTGGTAATGCACCCGAACTGCCCGTATAGAATGTGGGCTTATTGTCATCATTGCCTACCCACACTACACCCAAATGATCGCCACTATAGCCCGCAAACCAACTATCTCTTTGGCCATTAGTGGTTCCCGTTTTACCGGCGACAACTAAGTCGCTAGGCAATTGATTATATACGCGACGCCCAGTACCCGTGCGCATGGCCGCCTGTAAATTATAATGTATTAAATAACTGAGTTCCGCAGGTAACCTAGGCTCACTTTTTAATGGATAGCGCTGTAGCGCTTGATGCCCTGCATCCAATACTTCGCGAATAGCCCGTAGCGGCGTATAAACACCATCAGCCGCTAAGGTATGATATAAATGGCTGACTTGCACTGGAGACAAATCAATAGAGCCCAACAACAAGGAAGGTAAGGCACTGATAGAACGCGCTAATCCCGCTGCCTTCAGGGTGTCAATCACCTCCGACAAGCCTACCTTCATACCTAAGCGAGCGGTTGATTGATTATACGAAAATGCTAAGGCCTGATACAACGGAATTTCACCATGAGATTTTTTGCTGAAATTTTTAGGCTGCCAAGTAGTTCCATTAGCGAGGGGAACTGTAATCGCGCTATCGTCGATAAGCGTCATTAAGGTATATTTTTCTGGTTTAGCTAATGCGGTTAAATAAACAAAAGGTTTTACTAGAGAACCTACCGAGCGCTGCATATCTAGTGCGCGATTAAAGCCGCTATAGCGTGGATTACGATCACCTACCAGCGCCAATATTTCACCACTACCTACTGCGGTAATAACGGCGGCCGCCTGTAAATCATTGCCTTTTTTGGCTTGGTTGATTTCTGTCACGCGCTTTTTTAGCGCCTGTTCAGTTAGCTCTTGAACATTTGGCGACAGCGTGGTGAAGATTCGCAGCCCTTCACTTTGCAAATCTTCTTGTCGATAATCTGTACGTAACTGGCGCTTAACCAAATCTAAGAAAGCGGGATAATCGCCCAAACGTAAGGCTGACTTTTTCACTACACCTAAGGGCTTAGCTACATACTTTATTTTTTCTGACTCAGTGATTAACTGGTTGTCTGCCATGAGTTGCAGCGCTACATTTCTTCGCTGTGTTGCGCGCTCAGGATAACGCCAAGGATTATAATAAGAAGCCCCTTTTACCACAGCAACTAACAAAGCAATTTGATCAGCCTGCAAATTCTTTAAGGAACGATTAAAGTAATGCTTTGCAGCCAAGCCAAAACCATGAATTGCGCGAGGACCACTTTGACCAAGGTAGACTTCATTAATATAGGCTTCTAATATTTCGGCTTTGCTATAGTGTAGCTCTAGTAGTGGAGCCATTAAGGCTTCTTGTATTTTTCGCCACAATTTTTTCTCTTGGCTCAGATAAAAATTTTTCACTAGCTGCTGCGTTAAGGTACTGCCGCCTTGAACAAAACGTCCAGCCTTAATATTCGCTAGCATTGCACGAGCAATGCCTCTAACTGAGATCCCGTAGTGATGGGCAAAGTTTTTATCCTCTACCGCAATTAATGTCTGACCCAATAGTGGCGGGGTTTCATCCAGCTTTACTAATATACGATCTTCACCATGGCGAGGATAAATACTCCCAATCGCCTTAGGCTCAATACGCACAAGTAAATCATCACCCGCACCAATCAATTGTTTTACTGTGCTCTTAGCATCGTCACTAAACACGACGCTATAACGCGCTGCCTGCTCTGCTTTATCTGAAAAAGTAAAGTCGCGGGTAAATATTTCATAACGTAAGCCTTGCAGAGAAAACTGTCCTGGCTGAAACAACTGCTTAACATGGGCATACCCTAAACTCGATAGTTCTCGCTTAAGCTCTGCAGGCTTTAGCAACAAACCTTCATACAGTTCTAATGGTCTTGCGTATACACGAGCCGGGATCGCCCACTTCTTACCTTCAAATTTTCCGCGCACCTGAAAATCAAGTATGACCACCCACACTAACAATGCACAAAATAGCAGCAATAAACCATAATAAAAAAAACGCTTTGACGGCAGTAGTTGTCGATACCACATGTGTTGCGACGGCTTTCTTTTCCGCTTAGAGATTCGTGACCGACTTGCAGGCTTTCGAACGGGTGCTTTTTTAGGTATTTTGGCTTTAGGCATAGATAAAAATGAAGGATTAGCTCATAAGTGCAAGAGTATACTATTATACGCCGTTTTCGCTCCGAATTTCCCTTTACTTTACATCCACAATATTGATAATGGCGGGCTTATTATTTAATAAAGAGCTTTTCACGGATAGAGATTTTGTTTTCAGGCAAGGCGAAAATGCACACCACGAGGGAATTCATAGCGAATAAATGACCGCGTAGGCCATTTTCCCTCGGTGCCCTTTTGAGGGGTAAACCCGCATGAGAACAAAAAAATAATTCGTGTAGAGACCTCTTACTGTATAAAACAACCTAAGGATTATTATGTCTACCTACCATATCTACGGCATCGGTGCTGCGCTTGTTGACACTGAAATTGAAGTTTCCGACACCGACTTACAAACTTACGGCATAGAAAAAGGCGTAATGACGCTAGTAGATGAAGCTAGACAAACTGAACTCATCGAACACTTGTCTGAACACTTGATCGCTTCAACACGGGCCAGTGGCGGCTCTGCCGCTAACACGATTATCGGTGCAAGCTATTTTGGTGCAAAAACCTTTTATTCTTGTAAAGTAGCCGACGATGATAATGGTGAATTCTACCTAAATGATATGCAAGCCGCAGGCGTTGCTACCAGTAGTGCTAACACTAACAACGGCTCGAATGAACAAGGCATTACCGGTAAATGCCTTGTTATGATCACACCCGATGCTGAACGCACCATGAACACTTTCTTGGGCATCAGTGAAACTGTATCCGTCAATGAACTCAATGAAGAAGCGCTGAAGCAATCAGAGTATGCTTATATAGAAGGCTACCTTGTCACCTCTACTACTGGACGTGCAGCAGCTATCGAGCTACGTCAACAAGCCGAAAAACATAACATTAAAACCGCTTTTACACTTTCAGATCCAGCCATGGTGCAATTTTTCGGTGATGGTTTAAAAGAAATGATTGGCGATAGAGTCAATTTATTATTTTGTAACCAAGATGAAGCGCTAGGCTTTACCGAAACAGAATCGTTAAATGATGCCATCGAAGTATTAAAATCCTACGCCGACGAATTCGCTATCACTCTAGGCAGTGAAGGCGCATTAATCTTTGACGGAACATCACTGATTAAAATTGCCGCCAATACGGTAACCGCTATTGACTCCAATGGTGCAGGTGATATGTTCGCTGGTGCATTTTTATATGCGATTACCAATGGCTATAGTTATCGGCAAGCGGGTGAACTCGCCAGTGCAGCAGCAGCCCAAGTGGTTAGTCAATATGGGCCTCGCTTAAGAGCCGAGCAACATAAGACTATCCATGAAAGTGTTTTAGGTTAAGTGTCCTAGATTTCGTCCCCGCGATTAATGGTGACTGAATAGCAAACCGCAACAAAAAAGCCGCGAATCTATCGCGGCTTTTTTGTAATACGTACTTTAAAAATTTTTACGTTTTTATTTCGCTAAGTGTAGCCATGTTTCCATAACGGAATCAGGGTTTAAAGATATCGAATCAATACCCTGATCCACTAGCCATTTGGCAAAATCAGGATGGTCAGAAGGCCCTTGACCACAGATACCAATGTATTTACCTTGTTTTTTACATGCGCTAATCGCCATACTTAATAAGGCTTTAACCGCATCGTTACGCTCGTCAAATAAATGTGCGACCAAACCAGAATCACGATCCAAGCCTAAGGTTAACTGCGTTAAGTCATTAGAACCAATTGAAAAGCCATCAAAGTATTCTAAAAATTGATCTGCCAATAAAGCATTAGACGGCAACTCACACATCATAATGAGCTTTAAGCCTTTCTCGCCACGCTTTAAACCATGCTCTGCTAGCAACTCGGTTACCTGACGCGCCTCATCAACCGTACGCACAAATGGAATCATAATTTGTACATGCTCCAAGCCCATATCTTCTCGCACTTTGCGCAAGGCTTTACACTCTAAGGCAAAACATTCACGAAATGAGGTAGAAATATAACGCGAAGCACCACGATAACCGATCATCGGATTTTCTTCTTCTGGTTCGTATTCAGTACCCCCAATTAAATGCGCGTATTCATTGGATTTGAAATCTGACATTCTAACAATAACGGGCTCAGGAGCAAATGCAGCTGCAATCGTTGATACGCCTTCAACTACCTTTTCAACAAAGTAATCTGTTGGCGAAGCATAACCCGCAATTTGACGCGATATCGTTGCTTTGAGCTCGCCGTCTAACTGATCAAAATCCAATAAGGCCTTAGGGTGTACCGCCACCATACGATTAATAATGAATTCCAAACGCGCAAGCCCAACACCCTTATTCGGCAATGTAGAAAACGACATCGCTCGATCGGGGTTACCCACGTTCATCATGATTTTGAACGGTAAGTCAGGCATTTCATCAACGGCATCTTGCGAGAAGGTAAAGTCTAGCTCGCCCGCGTAAACATAGCCAGCATCACCTTCCGCACAAGAAACAGTGACGGGTGTTCCTGTCGTTAATTTTGCCGTGGCATCACCACAACCAACCACCGCAGGAATACCCAATTCGCGCGCAATAATTGCTGCGTGACAAGTCCGGCCACCACGATTGGTCACAATCGCACTCGCACGCTTCATCACTGGCTCCCAATCAGGGTCTGTCATATCGGTGACCAATACATCACCCGCCTGCACCTGATCCATATTCGCAATGCCATCGACAATACGCACACGGCCTTGACCAATACGCTGACCAATAGAGCGGCCTTCACATAATACTTCACTGCTTTCGTTCAATTTATAACGATCAACCGAGTTACCCGACTCTTGGCTTTTTACCGTCTCTGGTCGTGCTTGTACAATATAAATTTGCTTATCATCACCGTCTTTAGCCCACTCAATATCCATAGGACGACCGTAATGATCTTCAATAATTAAAGCCTGCTTGGCCAACTCTTCTGCCTCGGCATCGTTGATAGAAAACCTTTGGCGATCGGCTTCAGCGACTTCGACTGTATCGACCAATTCATTGGGGTTAGATGAATAAATCATTTTGATCATTTTACTGCCTAAATTACGGCGTAAGATCGAGGTTTTACCCGCCTTTAACGCAGGCTTATACACGTAAAATTCATCAGGATTCACTGAGCCCTGCACCACGGTTTCGCCCAAACCATAAGAAGAGGTGATAAACACCGCATCACGGAAACCTGACTCGGTATCCAGGGTAAACATCACGCCACTAGAGCCGGTTTCACTACGCACCATGCGCTGAATGCCTGCTGACAAGGCCACGCCTGCATGCTCAAAGCCTTGATGAACTCGGTAACTAATCGCACGATCATTAAATAGCGAGGCGAAGACTTCTTTAATGGCTAACATGACTTGATCAAGACCACGCACATTGAGCATGGTTTCTTGTTGCCCGGCAAAAGAAGCATCCGGCAAATCTTCTGCCGTTGCCGACGAACGCACGGCTACTGCTAAATTATCATTACCTGACTGCAAGGTGACAAACGCTTCGGCAATGGCAATTTCTAGAGCTGGCTGAAACGGGGTCTCCATCACCCAACGACGGATATCTGCTCCAGCTTTAGCTAAGGCATTCACATCTTCTACATCTAAAGCAGACAATAGACTTTGGATACGGTCATTCAACCCACTTTGGTCAATAAACTCACGAAAGGCATCCGCCGTCGTTGCAAAGCCATTGGGAACACTGACGCCCATATCGTTTAAATGACTGATCATTTCACCTAATGACGCATTTTTACCCCCCACGCGGTTTACGTCGTCCATGCCCAAGCCATCAAACCAAAGTACATAATCTGTCATCGTATTACCTCAAAGAATGCCCTCTCGTAGAGGGGTCCGCAATAATAAAAGGGAGACATTGTATAGGGAAGTGGCGCCAATGGGAAAAACTTATGTTTGCTTAGTGCTAGTCGCAACAGACAAGCACAATGATAGTAATTGTATTAATGCGCATTACCCGATAACCTAAACTATGCACACTTTCATAAAGCTCAGCGCTTCATTAACATCAATTGCTTATTAACCTCAACAATGGACTCCCTATGAATCATATGGCTTTTTTCATCTCCGATGGTACGGGCATTACTGCAGAAGCACTGGGCCATAGCTTGCTTTCGCGCTTTGCAGGCGTTCATGTTGACCAAATCACTTTGCCTTATGTCAATACTGAACTCAAAGCAAAACAATCGGTAAAACGCATTAATGATGCCGCTGAACTGACAGGAAAAACCCCGATTGTATTGATCAGTATTGTTTCTGCAGAATTACGCCAAATCGTAAAAGAGTCACAGGGCATGATCTTAGATATGTTTGAAGCCTTCCTCGATCCCATAGAGAAATTACTGGAATGTGCAGCGGATCAAAGTGCAGGCTCGGCATTTGGCATGGGCCAAACTAATTACCATCAGCGTATTCAGGCGGTGAATTATGTATTAGATAATGATGATGGCTGCAACACGAAAAACTACCACCTTGCGGATGTCATTTTAGTCGGCCTAAGCCGTAGCGGAAAAACGCCGACGTGTTTATATTTAGGTATGCATTATGGAATTAGAGCGGCTAACTACCCTATCACCGAAGATGATATGGACAGCAACGCTATACCTAAAATACTACAAGCGCATCAAAAAAAATTATTTGGCTTACTTATAGAACCTTCACGTCTTGCTAGTATTCGCGAGGAACGTTACGCCAATTCCCGCTACGCCTCATTGAAGCAATGTGAATTTGAAACCCGCCAATTCACCTCAATGTTGCAACGTTACAAACTGCCTCATCTCGACTCAACACACCTATCCATCGAGGAACTTGCCACCCGTATTATGGATGGGGTAGGTATAGAAAGGCGAGTCAACGCATAAGTATGATCAAAAAAGCCGAAGTATTAACTTCGGCTTTTTTGATGGATTTTTAACAGACTTGGATTAAAGGCTTCTCAAATAAAGCGTGGTTACTTTTTCTCGTGCCCAAGGAGTGCGCCTTAAAAACTTCAGGCTAGATGAGATGCTAGGATCTTGGGTAAAACAATTAATGGCTATTCTGTCCCCTAACTCTTCCCAGGCATATTTTCCCAATAAATGCTCCAGCATCATTTTTAATGTGACGCCATGTAATGGATCATGATGTGGTATTTCAGTCATCCGCTTGTGCACTACGATCAGCATGGCTCGCTGGAGACTCATCCGCCTTCTTAACACGAATTTTACTAGCAGCAACGGTAGTGCCGTTAAGACTTTTCATGGCGGCTTTAGCCTCACCTTGATTAGGCATACCAACAAAACCAAAACCTTTGGATTTACCGGTTTGATCATCTAGCACTAAGCTGCAAGATTGCACGGTACCAAAAGCCGTAAATAACGCATTAAGTTCAGCTTCAGTGGTTGTGCGGGCAAGGTTACGTATCAATAGTTTCATCGGATGACCATTTGGAATAGGGCGAGAAATTATACAGGAATTTCATTTTATTAAACAGATGATGTGCTCTAGTTAAACTGGACAGTACTCTCTTAACAAATAAGCTTTTTTGGCGGCCACGACCTGCAACACCCACTTTTCCTTGAAATTGCCACTCCACCTTCTCACGAAAAACACATTATCCATAGCGTCACCCTTAGAGTCAGTCACTCGCTGCGCTAGCTTTATTTAGAGCAGCTAGTGAGTCCATGCGTCTAGGGTTTTTTGCATCGAAAAATATCAACGGGATGTGGGAAACATGCTATTGAACCTTCGCTTGTTGAAATTGACATCAAAAAATCGGAAATGTCGTTACGCAACACAGTCGGCAACTGATCTGTGCGCGTTTGCACAATGAAGTCAACGATGTTTCTACCTTCCTCGCTCATGTCGTCAAAGCACGCATGCGCATTCAGATTGGCGTTGATCCGCGTTTCACTATAATCTAATCCACGCGTTTCAAAATGAGATCTCACATCGACACTGAACCAACTTTTCTGTCCCATCTGACGTTGCCACATAAGCTTGGCAATCGTATTGAGCGCTTCATCAGGAGCGATGACAATCACTAATTCTCCGCCCGGCTTGAGTGCCTGCAACGCGGCATCGATGGCGTCTTGTCGGTCTTCTAGGTAGTAGATCGATTGCACAAAAAGAATGAGGTCGAACGCTTGATCAAAGAGCTGGCCGCCAAACTTTTCTACCAAAATAGAAACCTCAACCTGTTCAGATTTATGCGCGCGCATTATTTCTAAAAACTCGGTGGCCTCCACTTCATTTGGCTCAATTCCCACATACGCAACATGATTCATCCGGGACTGCACATAGCGCAAAATACGCTGATCAAAAGCGCCCGTACCGCAGCCAACACTCAAAATCGCATTAGAGTCTGTTGACATCCTCGGGAGTACGTTTGCTTCCAGCCAATCCAAGATGCCTCGCCGTTGATCACTGCTGGCCTCAAATATTTCCAGACACTGAGCGTAGTACTCATCTTGCAGAGGTTGTATTTGTGTAATACTTGCCACCGCGTCGCCAATTAACTCAATCATTTTATTCTGCTGTGATGTATATAAGTTCATAGCTGAATCTTAGGCCCCTAAAAATTATCGAAAATGCGAAAACCTGCAACCGCAGGTGTAATTGATGCTTTATACTACTCAGATAATTTATGAGCGATTGACTAACCTCTTTATTATCTACAACAGGTACATTTTATCAATGATACCAAACAATATGAATTTCGGAGTGAAAAAATGAGCCAATCCCTTCCCGCCGCAATCGATACTGACACTTTTGAGCGCAGCTGCGCACACTGGAGCGAAGACGGTCGTGAGGGTATGGATAACTTTTACACCTATGCTACTATCGATTACGGGCATTTGGCGCGACGCATAGATTGGCCTGCGTTGTTGGCCACTTTGTCGAAGCAAACCGGCACTCTTCAATTGGCTGATCTAGCATGTGGCAGCGGAAAATTCCCAGCGGCCTTGCTACAACACACCCCGATATCGAAATTTCTAAATACTGCAGGCCAATCAATTCAAGTACAGTATGATCTGTTAGACCCCAGCGCCTTTGCGATCGAAGCGGCAGCAGCGGTGCTCAAGCCACCTTTTGTAGAACGCGATCATTATTCTTGCAGACTTCAAGATTGGCAGCCAAAGCCGGGCTCTTATGACCTAGTCTGGGCAACTCACGCACTTTACTGCGTGCCTGCCGAAGAGATGAATGCATGCATGTCAATAGTCCGCGAAGCCATCAGACCGGGCGGCATTGGCATTGTGGCACAATCTAATCGCAGCGGGCACTACACCCGCTTCTATGACCACTTCTTAGAAAGTATTCGTGGTGGCACAGGAACGCGCTTCAGTGCCGCAGAAGATGTGGCAAAAGCCGCTGCAGACGCAGGCTTTGAGAGACAAAGCCGTACGCTCACCTATGACACTGTCATTGATGCAAATCATGATCATGCACTAGAATCCTATTTGCAACGTTGCGCTTTTGATGACTCCATATCACTGGATGAAATGTTGAGCAGCGGATCTTTGGGGCAATATCTGGCAAGCTCCATAAAGGATGGGGCCTATCGTTTTCAGCAATCGGTCGACGTTATGGTATTTGGCGACGATTTATCTTCTTTCAACTTTTGGAATCAAGAGTAGTGCCACAGCCTATGAAGTCTAAGCATAAATCTAAGCCCAATTCAAAACCTGATTCTTACGACTATTTGTCTAAGGCCCAGCAAAAAAGCGCAGATGTTTCGTCAGAGTGGGACCAAGACAACCAACAATGGTGGAATTGGTATATGACGCTCGCTGAAAATAAGGACGAGCGCAACAGTCTGGCCGCACGGATAAAGCCGTATAAACTAGATCCTCTTACTGATATCGATGAATCAACACTTACGCATATTGGGGATGAGCTTTCAGAACCCTACAAGTTGTCTCGGGCTTCAATTGCTCAATTTTCTCGGGATGGTTACATTAAACTTAAAAACGTCATCAATATCCAACATTTAACCCTGCTCAGGCAGCGCATCAACGCCATGTTGATTGAGGCGTTGGGGCGCGAACCTGGTCTGGCCTTTCGCAGTGACGAGATGATGTGGCTTCGAGACGAGCTTGTTCGCCGTTTCGTTCTGAGTAAACGGGTGGCTCAAATTGCGAGCGAACTCTTAGACGTTCAAGCGGTGCGTCTCTATCACGACAATGCGCTATCCAAAGAACCGGGCTGTGGGCGTACACCCTGGCATTATGACTATCACCACTTTCCGATCGACAGCCTGAAGGTCTGCACCGCTTGGATCCCACTGCAGACTATTCCAGAAGAGATGGGACCTCTCGCGTTTGCGGCTGGGATGGAGACGTACAAGCTTGTTCAAGACTTGCCTTTTAACAAATTTGATGCGAGTTACGACAAGCAGCTCAGCCAAATTTTTGCAGAGAACCATGTGCCTGTTGACGATAGCAGCTTCGATCTGGGGGACATCAGCTTTCACCATACGCTATCGTTTCATACTGCCGGCGCGAATAAAACCAGCGCCTCGCGCATGGCATTGGCAACGACCTACTTTGAAGATGGCGCACGTCTAGTCTCAAACCCAACCATGATCTCTGGAGATTTTCTGAAATTCATGCCTGGAATTGAACCTGGCGAACGCATCAACAGCGACTACAATCCAGTCTGCTACAAGTCACCCCAGTAATGCACACAAAATCAAGATAGAGTAGGCTTACAAACAAGCTCTCGGACAGCCTCCTAGGCATAAGCCATGTTGCCGCTCCCACTCTGATGACGATAATCTAACGCATTATTGTCGGCACGGACGTATGCTCACACCACTCAAACGGCCCGCTGTTGCGTCGACATTTTTTTACCCGAAAATATGTCTTACATTGGCTGGAATTGTACAAGGTAGCCGTCTTGTAAAAAGGTGGCATCCGTTTAAACAAAAACACTGCTATATAGGACTTGATCCATTGGCCTGCCGCCAAAGAAAACGCCGAAAATGCGAGCAGTTGACCTCAATCTGAAAATATTAAACTTTACCTGCGCATATATCCCCAAAGAGCATGCAAAATCTGTAGACTGCTGCAGGTCTTATTATTCCAGCCATTACCGTTACTGCGACTCAAAACTGAACCACTTTTAACCCCCCTGCAAGCGTTGACTTTATTTAATTATGCCGCGTGGAGAGCTTTATTTAATGCTTGAAATGACCGATGTTGCCCAGAACGCGTTCGAAGATGATCTGATTGAAGGACTTTCACAGCCTCAGAAAACTATTCCTTGCCATGGCTTTACGATGAACGCGGTTCAGAACTTTTTAACTAAATACCGCAGTAGAATTTACTGCGGTATTTAGTTAAAAGCCATTTAAAGCTCGCAAGCCTTAAAAGATCTAAAATTTAGGGGGGGGGGCAATAAGTCAACTGACGGCCTCCAATAGAAAATAGCTAACGACTAGCTGACGCAAGCCCTACGCCAAAACACACAAAAGTACCTCCTCCCAAGCGGTTCACTATGCGCCCACCTTTATCGGAAGATAACCACATACGCGCTGACTTTGCTAAGTACGCATATAACCAATGAATAACGACAACGAGCAGGCTGTAGGTCACCACCAACAGTACAAATTGTTGAGTATAAGCCGTACTGTAATCGATAAATTGCGGGAAAATAGACATGAAAAAGAATACCGCTTTAGGGTTTGTTAATTGCATGGTTAACCCTTCAACAAACCGCCGCTTGATATCTTTTGTGCTAACCTTAGTTACATCCATTTTAACTGCTGGTGAACGCCACAATTTAATGCCTAGGTAAATCAAATATCCCGCACCAATATATTTCATCACACTAAAAGCAATGGAGGAAGTAGCTAAAATGATGCCCAAACTCGTTGCCGAAACAGCGGCGACAATGAAAGCACCAAAGGCAATACCCAAAATCCCCCCTACAGTCCCCGAAACCCCATATCGTATCGCATTCGTTAAGGTAAGAAGAACCCCTGGGCCAGGACTTAATACGGTAACAATAGCAATCAACACAAACAGTAAATAATTTTCCATGCCAGCCTTCTACGACAGTTTTATCAAAAGTATTCTCTACAACGAATAGTAACCGAAGAACAATCACCGAACAATAAGACCAAAGGCTACAGATACTTGCCTACTTATAAAATTCGTCTATTGTCATACGCAATCGTTACTGAAGATATAACGAGCTATGCCGATAGCCTAGTACAGACTTTCAGCGCTTTTAGGATAGTTAGATGCTTATACCCACATTTTTACCCAGTGCAATAGCAACGGCGGGATTGAACACCTCCGATCACTTTAAGCAAGTCGAGTCTCACAATGCTCAACAAATCGTTAGCGAACCAAGCGCACAACATCAATCAAAATCGCGAGTATCCGCTTATAGCGTAGAGATTAGGTATCAACACAATAACCATGCCTTCACCTACAGTCATTTAAATCACAGTTCTTCCTCCTCCAGCGTAAGCGAGACCGTAGCCGTCAAAGAAGTGGCGCCCCGGTTAGATGGAGCCAAGAATATTTTACATTTCATTGAGAAACGCATAGCGACCGAGACAGCGGCAGGCACATCTGACGAAGTTATTGAGGAATTATTACAACAAGGGTTGTCTGGATTTAAACAGGGCTATGGTGAGGCCCTACAACTATTAGAAGACGCTGGCGACCTAGGAGATGAGGCCAACAGTGCGGTTAGTACTTTGCACCAACAGGTTATTAGCGGGATTGATGATTTACGCCTATCTTACCTTGGTGAATCAGCGCTACCTGCAGAGACTAGTGCCGGAGCCTTTACATTATCCGCTCCGTCATCACCAGTAATAAATCCCAGTAAAAGTGATCAGCTGATTAGTTTTTTATCTAAGGATGGGCTCAGTAGTAACGCAACTAATCCCTTACAAGATTTAGCCGCTCTGAAAAATGAAAATATAAGTTCCATGCTGGATGCTCTTGGCAATATAGAAACTACTATGGAGTATGCTCGCAAAGAAAGTTTTTTATTCCAGTTAACTACAACCGATGGCGACAGCATCACTATTCAAGCCAATAATCAGTCTGACTTCAGTAGCCCCTTTAGCATGAACACAGATGCTGAGCACTTACCGGTGAATGGTAGCGAAAACTCCAACAATAACAGTCACTTTGCATTTTCAATTGAAGGCGAACTAGACGAAAACGAAACCCTAGCGATTGAAAATTTATTGTCTCAAGTCATGTCATTGGCTGACGATTTTTATCAAGGTGATGTCGCATCGGCCTATGCAGCAGCACTAGCATTAGGTTATGACCAGAGTGAAATCATTGGCTATGCGTTAGAGCTAAAACAGACGGAAAGCTTTAAGGCAGCGGCCAGTTATCAGCAATTTGAGCGCAGTAACGTTAACTCCAACAATATGTATCCCACAGTAGGTGCTGGGGAAATATTTGATCGGATTGGTAGTTACGCTCAAAGCGTGCTCGAAGCATTGCACAAGCCGAGCAACTATCCGTTATTCAACTATACTGAAATTATGGAGAATATTAGTGAACAAATTGAAGCACAAATCAAATCATCAACACAGCAAGGGTTTGATAACACCATTAAGGGGATCACACAAAGGTTAAGCTAAACACGATGACTATTTAGGTAACTGGCTAGCTACGAACGCAGGTAACGCCGTTACCTTTTTATCACTGATTAGCCACTTGATTACTGACATTCCCAAAGAGCATTGCTCATATTACTGGTACGCTTGACTAGGAATAATTTGGCTAAAGCAAAAGCCATGGCCTGTATATTGCATCTCAAATAATACCAGAAATTACTGTCTAACAGAGGTATTACTATGGAGATTTTATTAAGCCTACTAATCGAATGGATGAGTTTGAATACAGATATGTCGATTGAAGAAATTCCGAATATCGTCATCATGAGTCCAGAGGCACTGGACAAGAAATATGGCAAGCCTGTACATGCCCTCTATGAACACCAAAAAAGCACTATTTTCTTATCACATAAGATCGACCTCACCACCATACAAGGTGCGTCAGTACTGCTACACGAGTTAGTTCATCATCATCAAAATATGTCTGGCGCAATGGACGATTACAACTGTATTCAAGAGTCGGAAAAATTGGCTTATGAAGTGCAAAGACAATACCTAACCGCAAACAGCGCGAAGCTAATGCCCGAATTAGATAGTTTCAATATTATGATGCGCAGCTTTTGTGAAGATGTACCCTAAGAAGATATACATTAAAACCGGCTAGAACGAATTAGCCGGCATCTAATCTCCGACTATTTATTGTCTAATTAAAAACACGTAAACCGCGTCTAGGTTTTTTCATAAAACCAAAATTCAATTTCATCTGTTTCGATTTCAAACTCAGCTGAATGTTCTATATGAGCAGGCACATGATACCACTCCCCCACCCCCACTCGCTTAATTTCGCCATTCATTGTTAGCCATAATTCACCGCGAGTAATGATGCCATGGTTCTCCGTATCATGGGAATGAGACGGAATACTAGTTCCCGCAGGATAAGAGGCAAACAGTACCTCGCTATCTTTGGCTGCTAATTTATACGCATCAAAACGACCATGATATAACGGTAGGGATTTAATTTTATTTGGATATTGGCCTGCCATATTTTTCTCTTTATACACTACATCAACCATAAATTATAAACTTACTTTTCGTCTGCTAGTTCAATAGCACTGACATCAATATCAGCCGTTACCAATTTTATTTTCTCATCTTCAGCCAACAAATCTCCACCCACAGCTTCTGCCGACAAGTGACTAATATCAACGCTAGGCTCTTCTATAACAGGCGCTTTTTCAGATTCCTCAAGCAATGACGCACCAGCAGCATTAATAGTAACATCACTCAAATCAGACACGCCAAGCGCTGTAATAAGCGCGGGCATTTCTTCTGGCGTTAGGATATTTCCCGTTGGCGACGTAAGCGTATAATTAGGTGGAGCGATATCTGGCACTGCGGGACTGGGCTCTGACAACAACACCCCCACTTCATCTAACTGCCAATCCGGTGACAACTCACGCAAGCTGATGTTAGTGTCTACGGCTTTAGCCGCTAAGGCCTCTTGCCCCGTATTTTCAGTGCTAGTAATATTTGTCTGACGGGTTACTGGCGATGCCTTAGCCTGAACCAAAATCACCATTCCCATTTGCGTAAGAATTTTTTGGTACTTTTTAGCCCCAGTGCTATCTAGATTCTTTTTTAACGTTACCGCGCTACTTTTAAACAAAGCATCCACTTTGCGCTCATCCATTTTAAATAGTTGAGCGGTTTTTGTCTTTACCTCAGACAAGACAAAACCTTCTACAATATTTCCAGTAAAAACAATATCAAACTGTTGTTCGTCAGCCATTGTTCTAGCCCTCGCTGTCACCTTCTAGCTGATGATCCATTTCTAATGCTGGCATATCACAATTAGATTTTCCCACCACTTTTGCTGGCACACCCACTACGGTTGCATGTGCTGGCATACTTTCCAAGACTACACTACCGGCACCAATTTTTACCCCTTCGCCGATATCAATATTACCCAGTACTTTTGCGCCTACACTCAACAATACACCTTGCCGAATGGTTGGGTGTCGCTTTCCCGTAGCAGCACCGCTGCCACCTAAAGTCACCGCATGCAGCATAGACACATTATCTTCAATCACCGTGGTTTCACCAATCACCACGCCCGTTGCATGGTCTACCATTAATCCCCCGCCAATGATTGCTCCGGGATGAATATCAACATCAAATAATTCCGCAATTCGACTTTGAATATAGGTGGCCAACAACGTTCTTTTTTGTTGCCACAAACAATGCGCTAGTCGGTAACTCTGAATCGCGTGATAGCCCTTAAAATACAGAAAAGGGGTAATATGCTGATCACAAGCGGGGTCACGGGTGTAATGCGCTAGCAAGTCTTGACGCATTTTCTTCTCAATACTCGAATCACACGTCATTGCCTGTTCAAAAACATCTCTTATCATCATAGCGGGCAAAGTATCCGTCGCCAGATGATTCGACAGATAAGAACTAATCGCAGCAGCAAAAGAAGTGTGGTTGAGCAGATTAGCGTGAAAAAAACTCGCCATTAAAGGTTGCTGCTCACTCGCTTGTAGCGCTTCATCGCGCATCGAGCGCCATAAGGGATCGACATCATTACTTATTTGCGTATTTACTTTCATCATTTACTTTCATCATTTACTTTCAGTATGTACGGACATTAACTTGAGGGTTTGGTTAATTGAATAAATCGAGGGAAAATCGCTTCCAAATTATCCAGTAACGTTTGCTGCTCTTCTATTTTATTTTCAGCCGGCAGCTGCTGTAAATGCTGCCTTAGTAAGGTCACAGTCATTTGCTGCTCATAGCGAGCGGCTATAGGCCGATAACTAATATGCCACGGCTCAGGCGCTACACCACCGCTATCCAACAAGTATGGATGATAAAAATCCGGCGTATCGGATCGCTGTAAATACTCGCTCAACCACGTCATCATCGGTGCAAACAAACCACTCCCCGTATATTCTTCTGGGTGTAACTGTAATTGATAATCACTGGGCATTACCGCGGCATCATAAATATCGCAGTCTGTTCCCCAATGATGCCGTGATGCGCCAGGCAAGGCCGACCAGTGTAAAATCGCCTCCACCTTTTCTAAAGGAGATAGTGGCTGAATATCGATTAGATTACCTTGTCGGTCAAATACAGGCCTTTCACCACAACATTTTTTGTTCCAAATTAATAACTGTCGCTCAAAACCACGAAAACCGCTCGCTACCTGTAATTCAAACCCCGCAGTTTTAGCTGCCTTCATTAACTCGATTAAAGGCGCAAGCGCTGACTGATGTACTTTGACACCAAAGTGTTGGGGCAAATCTACAAGATGTACTTCACTACAACCAAATAATTGTGAACGAAACAGTGATGATGTGGACGACTTCACTAGCATAATTTATCGATTAATATTACAATGAAACGGTATTCAGACTGTACCATAAATAGAATAAAGTTAATTATAGTCAATATAAAAAGCCCCCTTCCTTGTGCAAGGGCTTACTTACATAATAATAACGATAAACTAAAAACGACAATTTATGAGCAAAGAACCCTGTGAGCTAGCTAAGCTTAAAAATCTTGGCGTAGCATCCATTAATATCTTACATGCCATTGGTATTAAGAGTTATGGCGATCTACAGTCTATCGGCGCTGTTGATGCTTATTTACGTATTAAACGCCACGACATTCAGGTTTCCAAAGTCATGCTCTATGCCTTGCAGGGTGCGCTATTAGATACTCATTGGAACAGCCTTGCTCCTGATTTAAAGCAACAGCTGTTAGCAGAAGCTGGCGAAGCTAGTGCCTGCTCTTAACCCAGTTCCCGTTAACTCAACACCAGCAAATACAAACAGTCTCCACTAGTCCTACCGCCCTAGTTTCAACAACAGTTTCAACAATGCTTACAACCATCAATTGACGGGATAAGCTTTAATCAGATGGAAATATTATCTTAGTGAACAGCACTATTTTGCCACTCTGCCATATTAACGCTATCCCCGACGGAGAAAGCAAAGGCTTTTACCACCAAGCACTGAATATTATCGCAGTGCGCAAACAACAATCATTATTTCTTTACCTGAATAGCTGTCCCCACCTCGGCGTCCCTTTAGAGTGGCAGGCAGATCAATTTCTTAATAACGATAAGTCGTTAATTCAATGTAATACCCATGGCGCTTTATTCGAGATCGATAGTGGGCAATGTATCAGTGGCCCCTGTCATGGCACACACTTACAAGCGATAGATTTCTATATAAAAGAGGACAAGGTATTTCTTACTTGAAATCGAGCTAAAAAGGCTCCCATAACGTTCAGCTCTACAATATTATCTCCTTCCATCACGCAACAGTCTTAGACCATCACCTTGATTGGTTTCACCAAGACAATTTCATCCGCACTAATATTAGCGCTATAGGCAAACACCTCCACACCTCCTGCCATCGCTTGACGCAATGTTTTCCCATAAACCAGATCTATATCATCAGCAGGAGACACTCTAGTAATACCCGTATGCTGAACACAAAATAGCAATACTGCTCGATGACCTTGCTCGACCATAGCCATAAGCTCACGTAGGTGTTTGGCGCCACGTTGACTGACTGCATCGGGAAATAAACCTAGGCCATCACCCATACCAAGAGTGACGCTTTTCACTTCCACGTAGCAATCGGGCGCTGTTGCACTTTTAAGTAAAAAATCTATGCGACTATTCTCTGTACCATACTTCACCTCCGCATCCACGTTAGCGTAACCTTGCAGCTCAGTGATCACACCATTAGCAATCGCTTCCCTCACCAATGGATTAGCACGAGCAGTATTAACGCCCGCTAAGTGCCCATCTATCGTAGTGGCTATCTCCCATGTGTAAGGATATTTCCGCTTCGGATTTTCGGCAATAGAATACCAACAAGGGCTATCTTCGACTAAACAATGAGTCATCGCCCCAGTATTAGCACAATGAATAGTGGTGATTTTGCCATTAAGCAGACGTATGTCAGCCAAAAAGCGTTTATAGCGACAGCGTAGCTGGGCTTGCTCTAGTGGAGGGGAAAACTTCATAAAAATCATTCACTTATTTATTTAAAACAATACTAACTGCTACCCGTTATATCGACAACTCACGTAATATAAACAAAATAATGATATTTTACCGCCTAAATCATTGTTTTTACGCCAAACGTCGCCATAATATGTTTCTTGTAAAACGACAAAATGACTAGCGTAATCCAGTATTATCTGGTAATTTTCGCGGTCGATTTATCAGATGGCTCTGTTTTCATTGATTGAAATTCAGCAGCAGCCAAGAAAATAGTATTTTTAAGAGATATTTTACGATGCCTAATAGCACTGAAAATTTGACGTTACACGGATTCCAGCCCTACAAAGAGAAGAAGGGTGAGGAGTACATGAACGAAAAACAGCTCCAGCATTTTAAAGATTTACTACTTGCATGGAAAACTGAGTTAATGGAAGAGGTCGACCGTACGGTAAGCCACATGCAGGATGAAGCCTCAAACTTCCCCGATCCCGCAGACCGTGCAAGCCAAGAAGAAGAGTTCAGCCTTGAACTACGTACTCGCGACCGCGAACGTAAACTGATCAAAAAAATTGATAAAACCATCGAGCAAATCGATGCAGATGATTACGGCTATTGCAATTCTTGCGGTGTAGAAATTGGTATTCGTCGTTTAGAAGCTAGACCTACAGCAACGCAATGTGTTGACTGTAAAACTCTAGCTGAGATCAAAGAAAAACAAGTCGGCTTATAAACCGCCAGCGATTAGCGGCAAATTTCAAGAAAAGCATCTAATGCTTGCCGCTAATCTCTACCACTTTATTTATCCTGCCGATATCACTAGGCTAGCAGAATGAAACCCTGCGCCAAACCCAGCACTTACATTGGCCGCTTTGCGCCATCACCTTCGGGCCCGTTACATTTCGGCTCTCTTGTCACCGCTCTCGCTAGCTATTTAGACGCCAAACATTATGGCGGGCAATGGTTGGTGCGCATGGAAGACATCGACCCGCCGAGGGAAGAAGCCGGTGCAGACCACATTATACTGGCATCATTACTTGCTCATGGCCTAGCATGGGATGGCTCAGTGATGTATCAAAGTACACGCTTAGCGGCTTACGCTGAAATATTATCCACTCTAGGAACAAACACTTACCCATGTCAGTGCACTCGACAACGACTGTTAAACCTTAAGGGCGTCTACGATAATCACTGCTCACGGCACCTAATCACTGACAACAATAACAGGGGGTCCACTAGGGTAAAGATTGATGCCTTAGACCACGAACAACTATTCGCTGCCGAGCATTATGCCGACCTGTTTCAAGGTGAGCAAATACAATCACTCGCACAAGACACCGGTGATTTCATTTTACGTCGCAAGGATGGTTTATTTGCTTACCAACTGGCCGTAGTGATTGACGATATTGAGCAAGGAGTTAACCATATCATCAGAGGTTCCGATCTTTTATCCTCCAGTCCGCGCCAGCGTTATTTAACCCTGCTGTTGCAACAAGAGTTAGGCATCAAATCAACACTGCCCATTTATGGACACCTGCCCATTGCTACCAATCAGATGAAACAAAAACTCAGCAAACAAACCAAGGCTAAAGCCATAGATAACCGCCATGCTTTTGTAAATTTAAGCCGGGCGCTCGCGTTTCTTCAGCAAATCGTACCGGCTGAAATAATCGCCGATCAGGATATAAGCACTCTCATGAACTGGGCTATCCAGCACTGGCAACGCAAAAACATACCGCAGACTCTCGCTATTGTTGTGGAAGTGTGACGACAGACGTATTATCCTAAAACAATCATTGAGCAAAAAATAGCTCAGCTCGGAAGAAACTATACACTTGCAGCTGACAAAAACACTATGACCAATCATCGCTTACTTTTATTAATATTACTCGTGGCTTATATTTTTACCCCCACACTCTTTAATTGGATCATTGCATCCGATGGCGCATGGTATCGACCTTTTATTATTTGGCTGTTGATTATTGTTATCGCATTTTCATTACACAAGTACAATAAAACTCCATGAGCTTTGAACTCAGTCACATTGCCCTTATTGGCATTATTTATTTAGCCATGCTATTTGGTATTGCTTACGCAGCCAATCGTCGCTGGATACCGACTAAAATTTCACGCCACCCGCTGACGTATATTTTATCTCTCGGTATATTCTTTAGTGCTTGGTCATTTTACGGCGTTATTGATCTTGCCAATCAATTTGGTTACGGTGCGCTAGCCTATTACATGGGAGCAGGCGCTTTCTTTTTATTCGCCCCGGTGATTCAAGCACCGCTGGCAGAACTTTGTCAGCGCTTTCAATTACGCTCTATTGCCGACTTGTTAGTGTTTCGTTATAGCAGTCAGGTGGCAGGTAGTTTAGCCACCTTTTGTATGCTGCTCGCCATTTTGCCCTTACTGGTGATTCAAATTCAGTCTGTTGCGGATACCCTACAAATCCTCACTAGCAACACATCATTACGAGAATCTAATTTTGAAGTGTGGATTAAGCAGCGGGATGTGACGGCGCTGTTTTACTGTTTATTAATGGCTGCTTTCTGCATGTCTTTTGGTGCCAGCTATCGCCAATACCGCAGCCTAATTACCACCATGGCATTTGAGTCTCTGATCAAAATACTCGCCCTATTAATTATTGGCGTATTTTCTGTTTACGGAGTATTTGGCGGTTTCGGTGAATTAGATCAATGGTTACTAGAAAATCCCCAGCATTTAGATAACCTCTACAGCCCAACCAAGCAGTCTTCTTCGCATACGCTGCTATTAGTATTTTTAGCTTCTAGTATTTTAATGCCGCATATATTTCACATGAACCATGTGGACATGAGCATTAAACAAATTACCCGTATGGTCACCTGGGCTTTTCCTGCGTTGCTCTTTATTGTCGCACTGCCCGTTTTCCCCATCTTGTGGGCGGGATTAAAACTCGAAGTGCCTCTGCATGCCTCTTACTTTACCCTAGGCGTACCCATGGAGGCAGGCTCCCCCGCACTCACTATCATTGCTTATATTGGCGGTGTTTCGGCGGCCTCTGGCGCACTCATTGTTGCCACCCTATCCTTGGCCACCATGATGGCGAACCATTGGGTGTTACCGCTATTTACATTAAAAAAAGAAGGCGATATCTACGCACAGCTACGCTGGCTTCAACGAGGCTTGATTTTAAGTATTGCGTTAGTGAGTTATGTTATTTACGAAGTTATCAATTATCGGTATTCCCTTGTCGACCTTGCGTTAATCACCTTCATTCAAGCATTACAATTTTTCCCCGGTGTTATCGCCATCAATTATTTTCCCTCGGCTAATCGCTATGGATTTTATGCTGGCATCAGTGCAGGAACGCTTATTTGGGCAATAGGTTTTATCACTCCGGTTGTTTTCAGTATCACTAGTATCTACTTGCCCATTATTGATATGACATTACGCTTTGGCGCCGATTATTGGGAAAATATTACTATTCTGTCTATCGGTAGCAACATTGTTATATTTGCGCTGGTATCGCGCTTCACTCACATGAGTGACGATGAGCATTACCATGCTGAATTATGCGCTGAAGATGAATTAAGCCGTCCTTTTAGGCGCAGCCTAGATATATCTTCTGCCCTCGAATTTATATCACGATTAGAACAAAGTATTGGTCACCGTGCGGCAAAACAAGAAGTTGGCCGCGCTTTGGAGTTTTTGGAATTTAATGCAAATGAATCTCGCCCTTATGCGCTACGTCGCTTACGCACACGTATCCAAGCTAACTTAGCCTCCCTAATGGGACAAAGTGTCGCCATTGAACTAATGGATAAACACTTCCCTTACAGCACTCCAAAAACAGGGGAGGTGCTAGATATCAACCTAATGGAAAACCGACTAGAGCGCCTAGGTGACAACATCTACGGTCTTACTGCGGACGTCAACCAACTGCGCTTATATCATCGCAATACCTTACTTGAACTGCCTATCGCCATTTGCTCACTAGGAACCGATGACGAAATATTGCTATGGAATAATGTTATGGGCAATATCACTCACATCGATGGCAATGATATTACCGGCTCCAATATCAATGACCTACCCCAACCCTGGGGTCAACTGATACATGATTTCATTAACAGCAATGACACACATATCAACCAACAGACCAGCGATATAGAAGGTAACGATCAATGGTATCGCCTGCATAAATCGGCACCGCATGAATCTCCGTCTCGACGCAAAGAAGGGATGGTGGTATTAATCGAAGATATCACCGAGCTACAAATGCTAGAACAAGAATTAATGCACAACACCCGTCTAGCGTCGATCGGTAGACTCGCTGCCGGCGTTGCTCACGAAATTGGCAACCCGGTTACTGGTATTGCCTGCCTTGCACAGAACTTACGCTATGAAAATGAAGAAGGTGAAAGGCAAGAAACGGCTAAGGCTATCCTCTCACAAACAGACCGTATTAGCCGTATTGTACAATCCCTGGTCACGTTTGCCCACACAGGACAATCATCTCAAAAAGACTTCAACAAGGTGTCTATTCGACAATGTATTGATGAAGCCATTCATTTACTGTCTCTGCAAAAAGAACGCAAACAAGTTGAATATAGTAACTTAGCCGATACCGATGCTTACATATGGGGAGATACTCAGCGAGTAATCCAAGTCTTTATTAATTTACTCAGCAATGCCAATGATGCCAGTCCTGACTACAGCACTATCACACTGAAGACCACGACCAAAGCCCCGTTTATTTCTATCGCTGTTATCGACGAGGGGGCTGGTATTTCCCAAGAAAATATTGGACAAATCATGGATCCCTTTTTCACCACCAAAGAAGCGGGCCAAGGCACGGGCTTAGGACTATCGGTAGTCTTTAGCATTGTCGAAGAACACCAAGGCAATATAGATGTTGTTAGCCCAGTCGCTCATCAACGCGGCACCTGCTTTACCATTAAATTACCATTATATTCAGAAACTCTTGAAACTGTGAGTCAGCCACTGCACACTACGCCATGAACACTATAGATAAGTGGGAAGTGACACGCTTTCAAACGCTGAGCGTGGCAAAGTAAAGCGCCTGATCTCTCACATCTACTACTTTATTAACCAGCGAAAAATGCTCTCTGATATTATCAGAGGCTCCATTACACCACTAACCCGCTTACTTGTATCTTATGAACAAAATTTTAATTGTTGAAGATGAACCCATCATTCGTATGGCGCTACGCAAATTACTCGAGCGTCATAGCTATCGGGTAAGCGAAGCTGAATCGGTGCAAGAAGCCACTACCACCTACGACATTAATCACTTCAATTTGATTATCAGCGATCTACGCTTACCCGGCACTCCGGGAACGGAGCTAATCACTCTTGCTCAACAAAAAGCGAACACTATCCCCGTACTCATTATGACCAGCTATGCCAGCTTACGCTCAGCGGTAGACGCCATGCGTATGGGCGCCGTTGATTATATTGCCAAGCCTTTTGATCACGATGAAATGATCGATACAGTAAAGCGCATACTAGCCGAAAAACCCAAAGACTTTCGAGTGGACGCGGCTAAAAATAAAGGCCTCAACAATCAAGGCGAAATGATTGGCTCGTCAAAGATCATGAAAGATTTATTTCATCAAATCAGTAAGGTCGCACCCACCAATGCATCTATCCTTATCCAAGGTGAAACAGGTACGGGTAAAGAGTTGGTCGCTCGCGCAATACACACCGATAGCCAGAGAGCGAATAAGCCCTTGATTTGCATTAACTGCGCGGCCATCCCCGAAACCCTGATTGAATCAGAATTATTTGGTCATGAAAAAGGCGCATTTACTGGGGCCGCTAGCCAACGCGATGGCCTAGTGGTTTCAGCCGACGGCGGGACGCTCTTTCTCGATGAAATTGGTGAACTGCCTCTAGAAGCTCAGGCGCGCTTATTGCGCGTATTACAGGAAGGCGAAGTACGCCCTGTCGGATCCACTAACACACAAAAAGTTGACGTTCGTCTGGTAGTCGCCACCCATAGAAACTTACAGGAACGCTGCCAGCAAGGCTTATTTAGAGAGGATTTATTCTTTCGCTTAAATGTTATCAAGCTCAATGTGCCCCCTTTACGTGAACGTGGTGACGACATCATCACCCTGGCCGAAGCCTTAGTGAGCCGCTACTGTAAAGCTAACGATAAAGTCTCCCTAACGCTTTCCTCGCCCGCTAAAGTACTCATCGCCAACCATATATGGCCCGGTAATGTACGGGAACTAGAAAACACAATGCAACGGGCGGTTATCCTCTGTGAAGATCAAGTAGAAATAGACGCCGTCTTGCTTAATCTTGAGCCTCATGCAAGTACAGCACTCAAACAAGCATCGCCAACAAGTTCAAGCTCCATCAGTGACACTAACGAAGATCTCTCTCTGGAAGATTACTTTCAGCGAGTTGTGCTTGAAAATCAAGAAAAAATGAATGAAACGGAATTGGCTAAAAAATTAGGCGTGAGCCGAAAATGCCTATGGGAGCGTCGTCAAAAGCTCGGCATTCCACGAAAAAAATCCACATCCTAAGCCTTCCGGCCAGTTAATCAAAAAAACCTTTTATTTACAGATTTTTTCTTGCCCCCGTGGCGCGAAAAACAACATTAAGTGTTACCGTAAAAGCATAGTGTTACCTTTATTCCATAACTTTGTGAAATAAAGTAACAGATTATTATTTCTTTTAGTCATAACATAAACACAATAAAGACAAGCCATTGAAAAATAACACTATTTTTTACTTGGCATAGCAAATGCTATATAGATATCTATAATAAGAACAATAAAGAATAATAAAAAAAGCTCATAATAATAATAATAAAAGATAATAATAAGAAAAGCGTTTCAAGTTGACCAAAATGGGAGGAGTGGGGCAGTATTCATGCGCAGCTCGCAGCAAGGAAGCCTAACAATAAGAATAATTGACTAGTAACCAATTAGTTACATAAACGGCAGACTTCTTCGGGAGTTTGCCGTTTTGCTGAGGGCCATGCTGTAGGCAATATAGGCGTAAACAACCAACCAAGTAGCTTACAAATAAACTCTGAATCCCCCTAAATAAGCTAGTCCAAGACCAAAGCACGTCAATTCATGCAAATAATCACTAAATCCAAGCACTCCCATGGTAGAATTCGGCTTTTTATTCACACAATATCATTGTATTTTATTATTAGTTAACTAAGCGGCCGTACACGAACAAGCGTACAAACAATTGCTTAGATCAAGAGCATTATTTTATGGCTAAAAAGGCAGGGCAGCTTCAAGTTATCCCCCAAAACAAACACTCTTTCTCTCATCAAGACATTAGTTATAGTGCGATCAAAGTCATTGAAGGTTTAAATAAAGCCGGGTTTCAAAGCTATTTAGTAGGCGGCAGTATTCGCGATGGCTTACTTGACTGCCAACCCAAAGATTTTGATGTCGCCACTGACGCCACGCCTGAACAGGTTCGCAAAGTCTTTCGTAATTCCCGTATCATTGGTCGACGCTTCCGTATTGTCCACGTTCGCTTTGGCCGTGAGATTATCGAAGTCACCACTTTTCGAGGACAGGCAAATGACTCAGAGCAACAGGTAGAGTCCACTACCGGCCAGTTACTGCGAGATAATGTCTATGGCGATATGCGCAGTGATGCCTTGCGCAGAGACTTCACCGTTAATGCCTTATATTACTCACTAGAAGACGATTCTATCTATGACTACACTCAAGGCATAGAAGATATAGAAAGACGCCAGCTACGTATGATTGGTGACCCCTTAACACGCTATAAAGAAGATCCCGTACGTTTGTTACGCGCTATACGCTTTGCCGCAAAACTAGGTTTTCGCTTAGAAGATAATACTGCAGCGCCTATCAAAGATAATGCACAGCTACTAACACACGTACCTGCTGCACGTCTGTTTGATGAAATACTCAAATTATTTCTAAACGGCTCAGCGACAGCAAGCTACTCACTACTAAAAGACTTCCAGTTGTTAGATGCATTATTCCCCAGCACCATGGCTGTATTTGACAAAAGCCCCTACTTCGCTGGGCTGATTGATGCTGTCATGCTCAATACTGATAAACGTATCCGGAATGATAAGCGTGTTACCCCCGCTTTTATTTATGGCGCTTTATTATGGCCGGCTTTTATTTACGAGCAACACAAGTTGGTAGAGGACGGAGTTGCCATTATTCCAGCGATTCATCAAGCCGCTGATATCGTCATTGCCAAGCAAGTAGCCATAGTCGCTATACCTAAACGCTTCTCCATCCCCATGCGACAAATATGGGAACTACAGTGGCGCTTAGCCCTTAGAACGGGGAAAAAAGCAGAAAAAATGCTCGATCACGAAAAATTTCGTGCCGGTTATGATTTCTTACTCATGCGTGAAGCAGCAGGAGAACAATTAAATGGTTTAGGGAACTGGTGGACACACTTTCAAGATGCCCCGCTAGAAGAAAGAGAAACCATGATTAGCGCACTCCAGCCCGCGCCACAAAAAAAGAAACACAAAAAAAGAAACAAGAAAGTGACTTCCACAGAAGATAAGCACATTGAATAGCTATCATACTAGTTATATCGGCCTAGGCAGTAATCTAGAAAACCCACAGACACAAATTAATAGCGCCATTAAAGCGTTAGCTAGCTTACCCCAAAGTCGTGATCTAGCCTGCTCACACTACTATGCAAGTAAAGCTATTGGCCCAGGCAAGCAAGCTGACTATATTAATGCGGTGGTCAAGCTAGACACTCAACTATCCCCCCTTGCGCTGCTAAAACAACTACAAGACATAGAAAATAGCCATGGACGACAACGCAATATTCGTTGGGGAGCACGCACCCTCGACTTAGATTTGCTATTGTATGAAAATACCTGCATGGACACTAAGGAACTACAACTGCCTCACCCTGAAATGGCGAATAGAAACTTTGTCCTCTACCCATTACAGGATATAGCGCCGAGATTACTGCTCCCTTGCGGGCAGTCATTAGCATCGATGGTTAACAAACTGTCTATGTCAGACCTCTCACGAATAGAAAAAACCATTTAGAAGAGCGATAATTCCACTGTGAATGACTTTACACACACATCAAACACCAATACGCAGACAATGGAAAACATACCCCGTTTTATTGCTGTTGAAGGGGCTATCGGTGCAGGTAAAACAACCCTAGCTAAACGCTTAGCCGCCACATTTAATTGCGACACACTCCTGGAAAGAGCAGAAGAAAATCCATTTTTAGAACGCTTTTATCAAGACCGTTTACGCAATGCACTGCCAACACAGCTGTTCTTCTTATTTCAACGCTCACAACAAATTCAAGAGTTAAGACAAGACGATATTTTTCATCCGGTACGCGTCGCTGACTTTTTGATTGATAAAGACCCACTATTTGCTGAAGCCACACTAGATGAAGACGAACTGGCTATTTATCGGCAGGTATATGACCAATTAACCATTGATGCACCCAAACCTGATTTAGTGATTTATCTACAAGCCCCAGTCAACACCTTAATGCGGCGCATTAAAACTCGCGGCATTAATACCGAGCAAGCTATCGATAGTGGTTATTTAAAAACACTCAGCGAAGCCTACACAAAATTTTTCCACTTTTACGACCAATCCCCACTGCTCATTGTTAATGCCAATGAAATCGACTGGGTCAATAATGATGACAGTTATGAAAAATTGGTAGAGTATATCGCCAATATTAAACAGGGTCGGCATTACTTCAATCCGACCTCAACACTACTATAATGAGACCTTTGTGCGAATAGAGATTTTGTTCTCAGGCAAGGCAAAAACGCACGATCAATCGGTAGGAACCGCTTCAGGCAGCTTTGCTGGTCGAAGACCTAGCGCCAAGGACGGCGCTAGTCCAAAGAGGGAATTTATAGATATAAATGACCGATTGAGTACGTTTTTCCTCGGTGCCCCCTCGAGGGGTAAACCAGCATGAGGACAAAAGATCATTCGTACAAAAGTCTCATAATAAAAGACGAGAACAGTCATGTCCTACAATGCCGACAAAACCAATAGCCTCAGCAAGACGGTGACAATACAAACACTACGGCAGCATAAGCAAAACAAACAACGCTTTGCCTGCATCTCTCTCTATGATGCGCAAACTGCCTCCATAGCAGAACAACAGGGCATTGAAACAGTATTAGTCGGCGATAGCCTAGGTATGACAGTGCAAGGCCATGACAGTACATTACCCGTCACTATGGAGCATATGTGTTATCACACCACCGCAGTTAGGCGCGGGAACAACCACTCGCTTATTATTGCCGATATGCCTTTCATGTCATACAGCAGCCCAGTACAAGCAATGGTTAATGCTGCTCGATTAATGCAGGCTGGGGCGCACATGGTCAAACTAGAAGGTGGCGGCTGGCTAACGGAAACCATCGCCATGCTAAGCGAACGCGGAATCCCTGTTTGTGCACACCTAGGCTTAACGCCACAATCGGTGAATAAGTTTGGCGGCTTTCGCGTACAAGGGCGGGAGGATGCGCAGGCCAATATTATCTTGCAAGATGCTCAACAACTTGATGATGCAGGGGCCGACTTAGTCGTGCTCGAATGTGTGCCAGCAGCACTCGCAACCACTATCAGTGAATCGGTTAACATGTCGACTATCGGTATAGGTGCTGGCAAAGATACTGACGCCCAAGTACTCGTGGTCAATGATTTAATTGGCCTAACGCAAAAGCCGCCTAAATTTTCTAAGAATTTTCTAACAGAAACAGGCTCTATCGCAGAAGCATTTAAAGCCTTTGGTGACCAGGTTCGTAAGGGAGAATTCCCTAGCGAAGAACATACTTTTAATTAGGGAGTTTACATTCAAGCCCTTTGATTCGAGGATTATTGAATACAAAAAAATACTAATAATAAGGGCGCCGAAGCGCTCCCTTAATATTTATTTCCAAGAAAGATCATAAGCTTCTGGAAATGGCCCTTCTTTGTAGTTAATTGCCGATACCGCTGTAAGATCATCACGCAACATCACTTGGCGTACCATTTCTGGAATCATTGCCATACCTACATATTTACCCAAACAATCATGCGAGGCAAAACCATAATTGAAATTATGATACCAGTTACGATCGGCATTAAACTCCTCTGGATTATCGTAGGCATAAGTATCAAACATTGCCGACTGAGTCAGCGTTAATACATTGGTGCCTTTTGGAATTTCGGTTTCGCGATCAGTTCCCTTAGCTATCGTATAGTCTTCTGACAACTGACGAAACATATACGGACTTATGGGCACAAAACGTAAAGCTTCCCATACCATGCCATCAATTTCTGCGGTATCTTCTTTCGCTGACGCGGCTCTAGCTTTAGCTAGCAGTTCAGGCTGGTCGATAAAAAACTGGATAACTTGAGCGACTGCTTGCGAGGTTGTCTCTACCGCACCGATTAATAAACCACCCGCATTAGTACCAATACGTGTCAGTGGAAAATCAACTTGTTCGGCAAAAGCACTACGCAGCATACGTTTGACGATATCATCTTTAGGAATGATCGCGTCTTTTTTACAAATAGCCCGCAGTACATTAATCACTTTCAACGCCGTACCCAATATCCGATCTTTGATTTTAACCGTGAGTATTTTTCGCACCATTAACACGGTCATATAATCAACCAATTCCACCGAGCATTTCGCATGCTCAGCAATGATATGGTCAAAAGTTTCCTGTGAATTCAAGTCAAACGGCTGATTGTGAAACGTATTGTATTGATTCCAGTAAGACCATTTAAGCAATTTTTTAGGATTAATGCCATCGAGCCCAAAGTACTCTTGCACCATGATGGCTGGCACCATACGGCAATAGTTATTGACGATTTCAATTCCACCATCAGCATCATCTAAAATCTTTTTCGCTGAATCTTGAATGCCCTGCCTAACACGAGGAATATCGTCACGATTGAGCATGCCTTGCATAATCGATTTTTCACGATAATGTAGTGCATCATCATCGTGAGCCATCAAATAGCCTTCATCAGTATCGGTAACCCCCATTTTTGGCTTATACAAATTCACCGTGAAAATACTAGGCATTTGTAAAGAGTCACGAATATCCGTGAACAACGCTAGCAAGGTACATTCAGGCGTGACCAATACTGGCCGCTCTTCTCGTAGCTGTTTAAAAAATGGTAACGGCTCGGTCTTCATCCATTTTTGTGCTAGCGGATACTTATCAGCATCCGCGGCAGCATCATATTCTGCAAGATAATTCTTTGTCATTTCCCTATCCCCTAAAGTGTTTTGATATATTCAATCAAATCCCAACGCTGAGCTTCATTCAGCGCAGGGAATAATTTGCCATTCATTTGCGGTGTTTTACCTGCACCGTATTCATGACCACCATTCATATCGCCCACTCGAAAAGTTGTAAAGGTAAAGCCATCATAACCTTCTGAACGGAAACCCACTTTAACCGGATCAAATTCACGACTACCTACAGAAAATTGACTAGGGCGCTGCTCTTTAGCGAGCAGTAAATCATATAACGTCGGCACTGAACCATTGTGCAAATAAGGCGCCGTGGCCCAAATACCATTCAATGAGCGTCCTTTATAGGCTAGTAAAGAATTATAAGGTGACGAGGTAGTATCAGCAGTGTAGTTACCACTTTTAATAGTATTGGGCATCGTATTATCAAAGAATGATGAACCAATATCATAAATCCGATCCAACCAGCGACGCACAAACATTTTGTCGGCATCCGGAGTAGCGATAACCCCTTTTGTCGCCGAGGTTAAGATTTGAATTACTGGGGCATCTTCAGCGATTAATAAGTCACCCACATCAACACCCTGCACAGTATGCTTGAGGTTGCCAGACTTACCACTGAAAGCCACGCCATTGACTGCCGCTGCCTTGTCAGTACCAATAAAGTCTACTTCTGTCATTTTAGCGATAACGATACGATCCCAGTTATCGCGATCAATCACTTCGTGACAAGATTGACAATACTGAGAATAAATCACCTGACCCCGCTCGGCCTTTTCAGTATCAATTTCACCAAGAATTTTTTCAGGCCAAACAGGAGACTGCAAACTTTTCAAGTGTGACTCTAAACGTCGCAAGTTGGTCAAATCGATAGATGATTTAAAGTCGACCTGCTGCTCTAAATTTTGCTGTCCTGTAAGCGATGCTGAGAGGCTAAAACCATCGGCCTTATGTGATGACCAATCCAAAATACCAAACACACCAATGACTTCGCCGGTATTACGCCCTAAAGGACCCACGCCGGAATTATTAGCCACGCCATTCCACTGAACATAATCTGACTGCGCAATATCCCATAAGAAGGGATAGCTTACTGGTGCATTAGGTTCATTAAACACTTTATTACGTACACGTAAAATATTTCGCTGATTTAATCCAGGATACCCTGACTCTTTAGAAGCTAAGCGCTCAAGAATCAAACCAAACTGTTTATCAACAATAATGTTTTCGCCAACACCGTCTAAGACTTTATCGATTTCTGCATTACTTAATACACGCTTTCCTGTCGGTGACGTTACTAATTTCATCGCATTAGCTAATTGGGGTTTATTAATCATGTGCTGCAATACACGATTATAAATCCGACCGAAAGCATCTAAGCGCGCATAACCGTAATCAATATGACTATGGTTAATCGTGTTATATAGACGTCTTGTTATTGTCCATTCTTCTAAACTCGCAATAACCTTATCCGCCGAACTAAAATCATTATCTAAGGCAATCACTTTATCGACGAAGCGTTGTTTTTTATCGTCATTATCTAAAGTGGCCTGCATAGATTTTTCAAGTGATGATAAAAAACCAACCATATCCGCCATCGCAGGGCCACCGTCAATTCGAATGGCTTGTCCCTTATAATTCACTTGTCCGGTATGACAGGCAGCACAGGTGTAGCCTACATAATCTTTATTCTGGTAAGTGTCTTTAACAAGACCTACAGGAAAAGCATCGGGATTAAAGAAAGTTGATTTTTGTGGTAAATAACGATATTTATCAACATTTTTATTAGAAAGAAAACGTTCTTCTGATTTTTCTTGCTCTAACACCACTAAAAAATCATAGGGCATTAAGGCAGAACCTTGAGTAGTATTGTAATACCACAAACTATCAGAAGCTGACCAACCTTGATCTAGATAAACTGGCGTTGAGTAGCTCTCGCCAAACGCACCATTTTCAATAGGAATCGCACCACGATCAGGATCATCATCCCAGCCTTGGTAGGCCTTGCCCACAGCCAATGAAATCAACATCAATAAAATAATGACACCGAGCAAACGCCATTTATGTTGAAGTAGAAAAAAAATAGCGGCTAAAGAGCGCTGAAAGAAAGTGGCCATGACAATTATCCCTCTGACAATAGTGATTTTTATAGAGTATATTTTATTTTTCTTGTAATTATAAATACTGTATCGAATACGTTTTAAAGTACTTTATCGAACGGCAGTGCGAGTCTACCAAGGGCGCTCGCTAATAACAATACTATCATCCGTGTTTTAGGGTATGTTGTGTTGCGTATATTGAAGACTTCACGCCTAGATAATTTTCGTAATCATCAGACAAAAAAAAGCCGAGAATAATCTCGGCTTTTTTTTGTTACCGTTTTTTATGAACGGCTCATGTCAAAAAAAGTTATTCGCTTTTTTCTTTTTCCTCTGTCAATTCAAGCTCTATTGTTGAATTAGGTGTCAAGTTCTCTTCAGCAACCGGTGCTGGCGCCTTCACTTCTTCAACAACTTCGGCTTCAACTACAGCTTCAACTTCAGCAGCATCATTTAATTCCGCATTAGCTTCTTTAATAGACAACTTAATACGGCCGCGCTGATCAACATCTAAGCATTTAACTTTAATGACTTGCCCTTCCGTTAAATAATCAGAGACAGCATTAACACGCTCTTCTGCAATTTGTGAAATATGTACCAAGCCATCTTTCCCAGGAAGGAAAGTAACAAAGGCGCCAAAATCAACAATACGCGCAACGGTGCCTTCATAAATCGCACCAATTTCTGCTTCAGCCGTAATCTCAGCAATTTTATTTAGTGCGGCTTGCAAGGCATCATTATCTGCTGCGTAGACTTTAACCAATCCAGTATCATCGATATCAACTGACGCGCCGGTTTCTTCAGTAATAGAACGGATAGTGGCGCCGCCTTTACCAATGATGTCACGGATTTTATCAGGATCCACTTTAATGGTTTCAAAACGTGGCGCATTTTCTGATACTTCTTCACGCGACGCAGCCAATACTTTATTCATTTCTGCAAGAATATGTAAACGCGCATGCAATGCTTGCTCTAGCGCAATCTCCATAATTTCTTCAGTAATGCCTTCAATTTTAATATCCATTTGTAATGCAGTGATACCTTGAGCAGTACCCGCTACTTTAAAGTCCATGTCACCTAGATGATCTTCGTCACCCAAGATATCCGTCAATACAGCAAAACCGTTATCTTCTTTAACCAGACCCATAGCGATACCCGCTACTGGTGCCTTAAGGGGTACGCCTGCATCCATCATGGCTAAGCTAGCGCCACAAACCGACGCCATTGAGCTTGATCCGTTCGACTCGGTAATTTCACTCACCACACGAATAGTGTATGGGAAGTCTTCTTGCTTAGGCAGTACAGCAGCAACACCACGACGAGCTAAGCGACCATGGCCAATTTCACGACGACCGGTGCCACCCATACGACCACACTCACCAACAGAATAAGGAGGGAAGTTATAGTGCAGCATAAAAGGGTCACGACGCTCGCCTTCAAGTGCATCAATGATTTGCGAATCACGTGCATTACCTAAAGTAGCAACCACTACCGCTTGCGTTTCACCGCGAGTGAATAATGAAGAACCATGGGCTTTGTTTAATATGCCCACTTCGACATCAATAGGACGGACTGTTTTAGCATCACGACCATCGATACGTGGCTCACCGGCAACAACGCTGGTACGTACTGTTTGTTTTTCTAACTTGCTGAATGCTGACTTAATCGCTTCTGCGGTGGCATCTTCAGTTTCTAAAGCGGCAACAGCGGCACTGCGTAATTCATTTAATTTACCGTAACGTTCCATTTTATCGGTTACGCGATAAGCATCCGCAATCGCTGCACCATATTGCTCGGTAACCGCTGATTTAATTGCCGCATCTTCTTCTGGAGCAGCCCAATCCCAACGTGGCTTGCCAGCATCTTTTGCTAGATCAGCAATAGCCTGTACAACCGCTTGGCATTCTTGATGCGCAAACAATACCGCGCCCAACATAATATCTTCGGGTAATTCACTCGCCTGAGACTCAACCATTAATACGGCGTCTTGAGTACCGGCAACCACCATGTCTAGCTCTGAATCGGCTAGTGCCGAGTAGCTAGGGTTTAACATATAACCCGCTTCTTGGGTATAACCCACTCGTGCGCCACCAATCGGTCCATTAAATGGAATACCGGAAATAGACAATGCGGCAGAAGTACCGATCATTGCCGCTATATCTGGATCGACATTATTTTCCGATGAAACCACCATACACACGACCTGAACCTCATTCATGAAGCCATTCGGGAATAATGGACGAATAGGACGGTCAATCAGACGAGAGGTTAATGTTTCTTTTTCACTTGGACGTGCTTCGCGCTTAAAGAAGCCACCGGGGATCTTACCCGCTGCATAGGCCTTTTCTATATAGTGAACAGATAGCGGGAAGAAGCCTTGCCCTGCCACTGCTTTCTTTGCACCAACAACGGTGCATAATACTTGTGTTTGACCGATGGTCACTAATACTGCACCTGTAGCTTGACGTGCTACACGGCCAGTTTCTAGAGTGACGGTATCGTCACCAAATTTAAATGTTTTAATTACTGGATTCACAAATTTATCCTTTCAGTTTCTATTTTCAGTTTTGTGCTCTATTTACTTTACTAGCGCTTGCGTTATCGTTTACGCTCATTCACTTTATTACTTACGATCTTTACTCATAGTCTTACTAACAGTCATTAACAAAGACTACTTCATGGGGTCATAGTAAGTCACTCTTTACTCTGACTCCATGAAGTAAAGAAATACTGCATTCTGTATAGGGTATACCCTATACCCGTAGCGATTGCGATTTAGGTATCCATAGCACGCCATTTTTTGCCCACAGCCGCGTTGCTCCGCCTTACATAGAAGGCTATGCTGTGTTGTCGCGCCTTGCAGTGAACAAAGATTGGCGCACTCTACACACCTAAACCCCAAACGCTATGGGTATCGAAGAAAACAAAAGTGCCCGCAACTGCGGGCACTTTTACTTTATTGCTAGCGACGCAAGCCTAACTTTTTAATCAGTCCAGCATAACGTTCGACATTTTTACGTTTCAAATAATCCAACAACTTACGCCGTTGGTTTACCATACGAATCAAGCCACGACGTGAGTGGTGATCTTGTTTATGATCCGAAAAGTGTCCTTGCAATTTATTGATGTTCGCAGTCAACAAGGCAACTTGCACCTCTGGAGAGCCCGTATCACCGGCTTCACGTTGATTATCTTGAACAATGGTTGATTTTTCTTCTGCACTTAGTGCCATGATGTCTTCCTCTTTAGTTAATATGCAGGGATTTTATGGGGTCAGAGTCAATTTTTCTTAATAGAGAAAAATTGACTCTGACCCCATAAAATCCCAGTGATTGGCCTACCCGTGCATATTTACAGATAGGTCAAATTTTTTAAATAGTAGACGCAAGAAACGGTTCTTGGTGTTAAGGACTACCCTATAACTACCGCTTTACTACGACTCTTTTGGGAGCTAACTGACCCTCTATTAATTCAGCTACACCTAAAAATTCTCCATTATCTAGAGAAACGCGAACCATACCACCTTCTTCAGCGAAACGGTAGGCCTCAGTACTCATTACTGCCTGTCCCTGACGAAAGTAGTCACCCATTTCATCAGAGATTGCAACATTAGGAATGCCACTAACGGGGGAGTCCACAGGCATGAGCAGATGATCTAGTAAATCACCCTCTCCCTCACCTCTTAATTCGACTAGCGTTTGCAAGCTCACGCTTCTGGACTCATCAAAAGGCCCCGCCATACTTCGATGTAAGCGTGACACATGAGCACCCAAGTCAAGATACCGACCTAAATCTTCAGCTAAAGAGCGAATATAGGTGCCTTTACTACAATGCACTTGCA
>JBLHJR010000016.1:0-49294 GCA_047619205.1 Candidatus Endobugula sp.
TGCCTGTGTAGTATCGGTATGTATAGCCTTAGATGATAGGGTATTGGCCTCACGATTGAGTTCTTGCATCATAAAATCCAAACGACGACCAATGGCGCCCTTTTGAGCCAATATATGCTTAACTTCTTCGATATGCGTAGATAAACGATCTAGCTCTTCATCCACATCGGCTTTATTGGCCAGAATTGCCACCTCTTGAGCAAAACGCTCTTGCTCTACCTCAACCTGTAAGTCTCGCAAACGCTGCTGTAGCTTGTCTTTTTGACTCGCCAATATGGATGGCATTTGCTCCCGCACACGTTTAACGTAGTCACCAATAGACACTAAACGCTGTTCGATATGTGCTCGTAGCTCTACACCTTCCCTTTGGCGATGCTCAATTAACACCGCCAAGGTCTCCGCCAATAAAGTTTTTGTCGCTACTGCGATAGCATCGGTATCCACGCCTTGCTGCTCAACCACTCCGGGCCACTGTAATAAACACAGTGGATCAATAGGCGCAACTAAGATGTCTTTCTTACTAACCGCTTGCCCCAACTGACTCACAGCATTAGTTAGCTGCTCAACTAACGCATGGTTAATATGTAGGCTTTCCGCTTGAGCCGAATGCACATTAAGGTAGACATTTACTTCTATCTTACCGCGCTGAAGGTGTTTGCGGCATAACTCACGCGCAACGGTTTCTAAGCTGCGTAACGATTCGGGTAAGCGAATCAGCGGCTCTAAATAGCGATGATTCACGCTGCGCATTTCACAGCTCAGGGTCCCCCAAGTGGCTTGTAGTTCTCGGCGGGCAAAGCCTGTCATGCTATTGGTCATTAGTGGGATCCATTAATAAGAGGCAATGATTAGACGGAAATTCTAACACAGGCAAGGCCATTTTAAGGGTTTTCCTGTACACTAAGCCGCCTTTATTCACTCCCTTCCCACAATAGAAATAGGTTTTTTTATGGAACGTCCCAGCGGCAGAGCAGTAGATCAAACACGCGACATTCGCTTAAGTAAAAACTTCACTAAACATGCTGAAGGTTCAGTATTAATCGAGTTTGGTGATACTAAAGTCATTTGCACTGCCAGCATCGAAAATAGTGTGCCTGGCTTTTTAAGAGGGCAGGGTAAAGGCTGGATTACGGCAGAATATGGCATGTTACCTAGATCAACCCATTCGCGCATGAAGCGTGAAGCCGCACGCGGCAAACAAACCGGACGCACCGTTGAAATACAACGTTTAATTGGTCGCTCTTTACGCGCAGCCGTCGATTTAAGTATCTTAGGTGAGCGTACCATTACTATTGACTGTGACGTGATCCAGGCCGATGGCGGCACGCGTACCGCATCCATTACTGGCGCTTGCGTAGCTTTAGCCGATGCCCTGAACAAATTAGTGAGTAACGGCACCTTAACTAGCAGCCCATTGATTCGTATGATTGCATCAATCTCTGTGGGGATTTATCAAGGCGAAGCCGTTCTCGATTTGGATTATCCTGAAGACTCCGCCGCTGATACCGATATGAATATCGTTATGGCAGATGATGGAGGTATGATTGAAGTGCAAGGCACTGCCGAAGGTGAACCCTTTAGTGAAGCTGAATTTGCGCAAATGCTAACGCTAGCCAAGAAAGGCATTAAAGAGCTCAACGCCGCGCAGCAAGCATGCTTAGCTTCATAATCAGTTAACACCAATAGGGGGCGAAAAGTCCTCTATTGGCGCTAAAAAGCGTCTTACTCCTTATCTCGAACGCCTTGCATTGCCTTTTTTAATAGTCTGGTTCTGGCTCTAACTCAATATCATAATCAACAATCACCGCTAAATGACTAGAAAATTGCTGGCTTTTATAAATAACCGCATATTCCACATGATTCTTTAGCGATGAGGATACAATTTGTAAGTCTGTACGCCAAGCATCGCCTTTGCCTTGTTCGCCACTAGGCCACCAGCTGTATTCATCTTTATCGGTATTACCTTGACGAAAGGCATCCACATAACCCACTTGGCTCAATTGTGCCATCCATTGCTTTTCTTCCGCTAAAAAGCCCGACTGGTTTTGCTGCTCCGCAGGATTAGAGACATCCTCTACTTTAGGCGCCGTTGCCCAATTACCACAAAAAATAAAATCTCGCCGCTTGCGGGATATTTTCGTCAAGTGTGCCTGCAAGTCATCAAAAAACTGGGCTTTTACTTCATGGGATTCAATATCACTAAAAGCCGACGGCGCCAGCAATGAGCCAATACTGAGGCCATCAAAGTCAATCTGTAAATAGCGGCCTTCCATATCGACACCACTAGAAAAACCCAAACCATAGATTAATGCTTTCGGTACTACGCGGGAGTATATCGCTACTCCATTATAATGCTTCGTGCCAGAATCAAAAAAATAGGCGTTATAGCCTTCAGGGTGAAAAGTGGCATCATCTGTCTCATATTCCAGACAGCGCAAATCCTGCAAACAAATAACGTCTGCATCCTGTTTTGCCAGCCAATCATAGAGGCCTCGTTGAGCTGCTTGATGAAGACCATCAACGCTCAGACTAATTATTCGCATAGTGAACCCTTATTGTAAGACGGGTATAATACCGAAAATGGTGGGATTGCAAAGAAAAAATCGTCTTTGCAGCCGTTAAAATGTTATATAAAGCGACTTTTAATCCTAAATCATGCCATTATTGTTTTTATTACTTATCATCTAGCCGAAAGTCAGGATTTTACAATGCAATCGTTCCAACAACAATTTATTGAACTTGCCATTGCGCATGATGCGCTTTGTTTTGGCGAGTTTACCCTAAAATCTGGGCGAATCAGCCCTTATTTTTTTAATGCGGGGCGCTTTCAGACAGGAGCAGCATTAGCGGCACTAGGTAATGCATACTCGGCAGCACTAGTTGCCTCTGGAGTCTACATTGATATGATCTTTGGCCCCGCTTACAAAGGCATTCCCTTAGCAGCAGTTACCGCCGCCGCGTTGGCAGCAAATCACCAACAGGACTATCCTTTTTGCTATAACCGTAAAGAAGCCAAGAATCATGGTGAAGGTGGCTTTCTTGTTGGCGCACCCCTCACAGGAAAAGTGTTAATCATTGATGATGTGATTACTGCTGGCACGGCCATTCGCGAAGTGATTAAGACGATTATTAGCGCTAAAGCACAACCCGCCGCCGTTCTGATAGGTCTTAATCGCCAGGAGCGTGGCAGTGGTGATCAGTCGGCGATTCAAGAGATAGAAAAAACATTCACCATTCCAGTGATTAGCATTGTTACTTTAGACGATGTCATCAATTTCATGGCACAACAAGGTAAAATGGATAATGTCGCGGCCATGCAACAATATAGAGATCAATATGGGGTTTAAAGATACCCTAGCCGTGTGAATATAGAGTGGTTTTCAATGAAATTGGAAAGGTGGGTAGATTCCTAGAGCCGGTGCTAGCTGTTAATCGTTTAAATGCTACTAGCATAGCCCTCTGTCACCCCGTAATGGAGATAAACCAACGTGAATAACAGTACCCAACATAGTCGTATCGGTCACTTATTATGCACAGCTCTGAGTATTACTGTGCTTTGTTACGCCTTTGATGCACACGCCCAAAGCAAAGCTTTTTTCCGCTACACCAACGATCAAGGGAGCAAAGTCATCACTGACGTTATCCCCCCCCGATACACCTCTAAAGGCTATGAGTTGATCGATAGTACAGGCAAAGTCATAAAAGTGGTTCTACCCGAACTCAGCGCCGAGGAAAAGGCAAGGGTGGATACAAAAAAAGCCCATGCTCAGCGCATGGCTAAATGGGATAAAGAACTATTGTCTCGGTATAGTAATGTTAACGATATCAAAGAGATGAAAGCGCGCAGACTGAAAGACATTAGCAATAGCATTTATTCTCTGCGCCTGACATTAAAAAATATTTCAACCACCATTACACACTATCAAGCAGAAGCCGCCGCCAATGAACGTCAGGGTGAAGAAGTACCTAAAGAAACCTTATCGTCTATCGCTAGATTACAAAATGATCGAAGCTTTATTGAAGTAGAAATAGATCGAAAAGAACAAAGAAGACAACAAGTCAACGGCAACTACGATAAAGACATTATACGCTTTGACGAGATTAAGCCTGTAAAAAATTAACCCTACGGCTGAAAAAAACCGATCATTGCGACCGACAATTGCTCAGGCCAATTAACTGTTGGCTTGCGCTTAAACTCACTGCGGACGTATTGTGCAATACGTCCTTCTGCCAAACCCAACAAACTGTTAGCCGCAATATTTGCAGGTAAGCATGTACGCAGGCCTTCTTTTATTTCCGCCTCACGAAGAATTTGTTTAACTTGGGTTTCAATACGCTCAAAAAATTGTACTACTCGTTGTCGCAAGCGGTCGGTTTCTCCCGTGATCGCATCACCGGTTAAAATTCGAGTAATCCCTGGATTACGCTCACAAAACATCAATAACAACCACAAAATTTGCTCGCATTGCGATACCGCATGACTGCCGTTCTTAGCAATCGCACCAATTTTTGTAAATATCGTTTCTTCTATAAACTCAATCAAGCCTTCAAACATTTTTGTTTTGCTTGGAAAATGGCGATACAGCGCCGCTTCCGAAACGCCCACTTTTTTGGCCAATGCTGCCGTAGTAATACGCGCACCTGGAGACTCCTCTAACATTTGAGCCAAGCACTCCAATATTTGTTGGCGACGAGATGTTTTTGGCTTAACTTTATTCATAGGACTTTCTTATTTTCGGCAGTGTTCGTTAGAAGAAGCAAAAATTATTATTGGTGAGTTATGATCTATAGCTATTCACTTGTCAGCTAACAAAAATCTGTAAGCTTATCCTAACCATATAAGCCCACCGCTTCAAGCTAAAAACTGTAGTTGGCAAGAGAAAAAATCTTCTCTATTAGTGCGCATTGGAAACCATAAACTAAAATGCGCTGTATCTATGACTTATATTTATTTGGTGTCAGTCTATTATGAAATAAAAGCAGCGGGTGCGTGTTAACTTTTATTGATCCGTAATTAAGGTGCCCACACCGACATCAGTAAACACTTCTAATAACACCGCATGAGCCACACGGCCATCCACAATATGCGCGCTAGCGACTCCACCTTTTACCGCATCTAATGCACAACGAATTTTAGGCAACATACCACCATATATAGTGCCATCTTCAATTAACTCATCGACTTGCTGTGTGCTCAGGCCAGTTAACACCTCGCCAGTTTTACTTTGTAAGCCGGCAACATTAGTCAATAACATTAACTTTTCCGCCTGTAGCACTTGGGCTATTTTCCCAGCGACTAAATCGGCATTAATGTTATACGATGCGCCCTTCTCATCAACGCCGATAGGCGCAATGACGGGAATAAAATCACTTTCCGTTAGCGTATTAATGACTTTCACATTCACATGCTCTACTTCCCCAACATGACCAATGTCAATAATTTCTGGCGCTTCCATTTCGGGCATGTTCTGTGCTTTTTTTTGTAAGGTGAGTTTTTTTGCGCGAATCAAGTTGCCATCCTTGCCAGAAATACCAATGGCCTGGCCACCGTTACGGTTGATCAAACTCACAATTTGCTTGTTTACCGAGCCACCTAAAACCATTTCAACCACATCCATGGTGGCGCTGTCCGTTACTCGCATGCCATCAACAAATTCAGATTGAATATTTAACTTATCTAATAGCGCACCTATTTGTGGGCCGCCACCATGGACAACAACTGGATTCATACCCACTAATTTCATTAATACAATGTCACGAGCAAAACTATTCTGCAATACTTCGTCAACCATCGCGTTGCCACCAAACTTAACTACTATGGTTTTATTGGTAAAACGTTGAATATAAGGCAAGGCTTCTGTGAGCACCTGTGCCACATTTTTTGCATTGTCGAGACTTAACGTCATGGGGTCATGTCCTATTAAAAATATATTTGAAAATTATATGCTAACAACTAAAGTGCTGAATAAGTGATGCGCGTGGCATTAAAACTCTAGAATGAGGGTGTTATCTATTTTATATAGCTCGCGCTTAAATATTTTTTTTAACTTATTCAACTCGCTGTCATTAACGGCTTCAAAGCGAAGTGTTAGTACGGGCGCTGTATTCGATGCTCTCACCAACCCCCAACCTTGTTCAAAGTCTACACGCAAACCATCAATAAGCGTACGCTCGCCGCCATCCTTACCCGCACCCAAATTGGCTTCATTGATCAAACGCTCCATCAATACGAATTTTTGCTCTTCTGCAACCGCTATTTTGATTTCAGCCGTCGAGCACATGGTCGGTAATCGAGAAAGTAAACCATCAACAGTCTCTCCTGTTAACGTCATTAATTCTAACAAGCGCACAGCAGCATATAAGCCATCGTCAAAACCAAACCAACGCTCTTTGAAAAAGATATGACCAGAGAACTCACCTCCCAATAGAGCTTGTGTTTCCCGCATTTTCGCCTTGATATGCGAATGACCTGTCTTACACATAATAGGCCTCCCACCATTTTCGCTGATCACCTGCGGCAGAAGTTGGGTGGATTTAACATCAAAAATGACATCACAACCTGGATTCCGGGCAACAACATCTTGTGCAAATAACATAAGTAATTGATCGGGCCATAAAATTTTACCCGAAGCGGTTACCACCATCAACCGGTCGGCATCACCATCAAAAGCAAAACCAATATCGGCTTTTTGTTGTTTGACTGCCTTAACTAACGCCACCAAATTTTCAACAACGGATGGGTCGGGGTCGTGGTTAGGAAACTCACCATCGAATTCGCAGTATAAACAAGTCGTATCACAATGTAGTGCGTTGAACAGGCTTGGCGCTAACTCACTCGCCGCACCATTACCTGCATCAACAACCACGCGCCAACCATCAACAACCGCAACATCGCCTACCACCCTATCAATATATGCCTGTGCGAAATTTTCTTTGGAAACGCTGCCTTGAATCGTTGCAGAGATAACATCATTGTTGCGAATACGAGCTTTTATACGCTGTATATCTGTATCGACTAGAGTCTCACCCTTGACCACCATTTTGCAACCGTTGTATTCCTTCGGATTATGGCTAGCCGTTACAATAACGCCACTGCTGGTTTTTTTATGTAGGCACGCAGCAAAGTTCATCAATGGTGTCGGCACCAAACCAATATCAATAACATCACAACCGGTACTGATCACCCCCTCAATTATCGCGGCAGAAAACTCAGGGGAGTGACTTCTAGCATCATGCGCAACAATCATTGCGGTATCGCCCGCAGAGAGCACTTCAGTTGCTACTGCCTGACCTATTGCCTGGGCCAGATTTTGAGAGAACTGTTCGTGAGCAATGCCGCGAATATCATAAGCGCGAAAGATGCTATCGGGGAGGAGTAGATTAATTTTGTCTTTGTCACCTTGAGGCTGGTCTGATAATACGGGGAATTTATTGTGGTCTTCCTCCAATACTTCACTAGCCTTCTCAGCAATTGTTTTTTGTTTTAAATCCATAGCTGGCTTTTTCAATAATATTTTATTGGTAATAACCCTTGTTCTACTGAGGTATTTAATTCCTAGTAAAAACATCAATAATGGCATAATAACCACTACTGCTAAGAGCCAATTAGGGATAGTTTTTGTTTTCTCAAATAATTGAGCCGATGGGCGATAAGTCATCTGCCAATGACTTGCCATGATTGTGCCTGTGCGTTGAGGATAATGATTGGAAGCTTTACCTATAGAAAAAAAAGTTAACCCTTGATTATTACCAAGAAATTGACTCAGGCTAATTTTTGCCAATGACAGATCCATATCATTAAAAATGTCATGCAACCCCTGTAAAGAAAAAGTCACATGCAATACAGCAATAAGCGTACTAGCGTTATTGCGTACTGGCATTATTTTATGCAGCTCCCACTCCGAGGTTCCTGGTATTTTTGCCGCTTCAACAAATAATGGCTGACCATCTTGCAGTCGATTAATCATATCGATAAGCAAAAAATTAGCCGTGGTTTTGTCTGTTTTTTGTGGTGATGATGCTAATAACACTGCTATATCATGCACAGAAAATAAGGCCAATTTTTTTACGTAAGGTAATTGTTTTTCCCAAACCATTCGATGCTCTAGCAACCACTGATCTATCTTTTCGCTGTCTAACTGTAACCGCTTCGACTCTATACGCATGTCCTCGATCGAGCTATTTACTACGCTGTGATCCCGTTCAAAAATTTCTACTGGAATGGTGTTGGCAAGATCATATAACGGCGTTTGCAATAGCAACATATAATCATCAATTTTTTTTCTATGAACGGCTATTTCCTCTATTATTTGCTTTTCAAAACGCTGTTGATTTTCAGGTACTACGACCAAACGCCACAGGCTATAAACCATAACAGCAGTGAATACCGCGATGATGCAGACGAGAATGGCTAATGGCTTAACCCATGAGCCCGTTAATAATTTATGATCCTTTTTTTTATTTTTCATAATCCCTAATGTGTTACTTGTTGACCGTTAATTGTTCGGCTACTATCTGCACAATAGTTTGAGCTAACTGAAATTTGCTCGCCTCGGGCAGAGGATATTCATTCTCTGCCGTTAAAATAGTCACTGCATTATTATCGGAGTTAAAACCAATCGTCTCATCGGATACATCATTCGCTACAATCATATTGAGTTTTTTACGCTGCATTTTATCTCTTGCGTAGGCAATCACAGCATGAGTTTCTGCCGCAAAGCCAAGCACAAACGGCCTGTTATCAAGAGCGGCCACGGCAGCAACGATATCAGGATTTTTAAGCATTTCAATGGTCATGGTATCTAGACCCGTTTTCTTCATTTTCTTATCGGCAATGCTGATGGGGCGAAAGTCGGCTACCGCTGCTGCAGCCATAAAGATATCGCACTCAGCTACTAGCTTCATACTGGCTTTATACATTTCCTCGGCAGAAACCACATCAATACGATTAACACGATCAGGACAAGATAATGCGGTTGGGCCACTGATTAAGATCACTTTAGCTCCAGCATCAACGGCTGCTTGAGCTAAAGCATAACCCATTTTTCCAGAACTGTGATTACTGATATAACGTACTGGATCGATGGCTTCACGGGTGGGCCCCGCGGTGATCAATACCGTTTTTCCTGCTAATGATCGACTAGAAAATAGGTCGCCTATATCGCTAGCTAAAACAGCAGGTTCAGACATACGCCCCATACCCACATCACCGCACGCTTGACCTCCTGCTGCGGGGCCTATTTGATGAACTCCCCGTTGCTTTAATAACGCTAGATTGTCCTGCGTGCTCTGGTTATGCCACATAGCCTCATTCATCGCAGGAGCAACCACTAAATCACTACGCCGCGCTAAACAAACAGTGGTGAGCAAATCATCGCCTCTGCCTTGTGCTAAGCGAGCAATGATATCTGCGCTCGCAGGCGCAACGACAATCAAATCTGCCCAACGTGCTAACTCAATATGTCCCATAGCCGCTTCGGCAGCGGGGTCTAATAAGTCTAGATGAACCGAATTACCTGATAGCGCCTGCAACGTTAGCGGCGTAATAAACTCTTGCGCGGCGCTTGTCATCACTACCCGTACATCCGCCCCCAAGTCTTGCAAGCGACGGATAAGCTCAGCGCTTTTATAGGCGGCAATACCCCCTGAAACACCGAGTAAAATACGTCGATTCATTAAATTTGACATAACAATTGCACCCAAGTCTTAGATGTATAGACACTTAACGAAACAAATGAACAACCATTGAAGCGAGATTTTTTTGCTGACGCTTAAACATTGCTCCTCGACAACTGCTCCGGCGTTGTCCTAATAAGTTACATCCGTGTAACGATGCATTTTTAATGTGCTCTCCATCTTCTAGAGCGAGTCCTGAATGCACAGGTAATATTATTCTATTGCCCCATAAGGAAAGCTTCCGCATCCTGCTTATTCACATGAAGGTGATGTATGCGGGTTGTTTTGCAGGAGCAAAAACCCGTCACGCACCTTACCTTCTCCCATGTTGGCAACGATGTCACAGAAAAATAGCCGCTTTTGGTATTTATTTATCTCGCCAAGGCTCTATCATCACTTTATTTTTAACACCAACCTGTTACGATAACATTTTGCTAGGCAATTCGACACTTTTTCGCCCTCGACATAACAACATCAAATACCCCCCATATATCAAGGAAGAGACTATGGCAATTACCGATTGGCCTGCGGCCGAAAGACCCCGTGAAAAACTCTTAGCAAAAGGCGCTTCTGCCTTGTCTGATGCCGAACTACTGGCTATTTTCTTAAGAACAGGATGCACGGGTAAATCTGCTGTAGATTTAGCACGCGAACTACTACACAATTTTGGTGGTTTACGCCCTATACTCGAAGCCAAACAAGCAGACTTTTGCCAGGCTCACGGCCTTGGTCAAGCCAAATATACACAATTACAAGCAGTGCTGGAAATGGCGCGCAGACACCTAGCGGAAAAACTCACTAAAGGCGATATATTCACTGATCCAAACCATGTTCGTAATTACCTATTTTCTCAGCTTAGACATCAACAGCGAGAAATCTTCGCTGTACTGCTGTTAGACAGTCAGCATCAATTAATTCATTACCAAGAACTCTTTGCTGGCACCGTCAATGCGGCCAGCGTCTATCCTCGGGAAGTCGTAAAACTCGCACTGGCACATAATTCTGTAGCCATTATTTTGGCCCATAACCATCCTTCAGGTATCGCTGAGCCTAGTCAAGCTGATCGGCGTATTACGCAAGAGCTTATTAATGCATTAGCCCTAGTAGACATCAAGGTACTAGATCATTTCATCGTGGGCGACGGTGAAATGAGCTCTTTTGCAGAAAGGGGCTGGATTTGATTTGTTAGCTGATTTTTACCGAATTAATCCCTAATATCTATAAAATTAGACGGTTTAACAAGTATTTATTGCTATTCGCCCTGCATTTTGGTATAAAACGCGGCTCTTTTTGTGGGTAGTTTTCTGGGTGCTGTCTCTCTGTGTGAATAGAGAGTAAACCACCATATTCAACTACACCACTGACTGGAAAGATGATAACCACTTTCGTCCATTTTACTGTGTTGACGTGTGTGATAACTCTTTGGGCTAACGCCTTGAAAGCAATGCCACGACGATTCAATGATTGATTATATTAATTTAGAGGCAAGACCATGTCTAAAGTATGTCAAGTTACCGGTAAACGCCCCGTAACTGGAAACAATGTTTCTCACGCAAAAAATCACACTAAGCGTCGTTTTTTGCCTAACTTACATTCTCACCGCTTTTGGGTTGAGTCTGAAAAACGTTTTGTTAAATTACGCGTATCTACTAAAGGGATGCGTATTATTGACAAAAAAGGTATCGATTTGGTACTAACAGACTTACGCTCTCGCGGCGAAAAAGTATAATTAACCGAAAACGAGCCGACTAAAAAGAGGAAATCATCATGCGTGATAAAATTCGTTTAAATTCAAGTGCAGGCACTGGCCATTTTTATACAACTGATAAAAATAAGCGTAATATGCCTGAAAAGATGGTAATCAAAAAATACGATCCTGTGGTACGTAAACACGTGGAATATAAAGAAGCTAAAATTAAGTAAGTGTAGTTGCTTCATAGTAGTTATCGTAAGCCCGACATCAGTCGGGTTTTTTTTGCTTAGCCCTCAGCCCAACTCTTGTTTACCGCAAACTGCTGTTTCTAGAGTACTCCAGACTTAGAGGATCGTAGCACCGCGATGGACTCTTCTTAAGTTCAGCGGGTTGCTAAGGTAAGCTTTCATCATTCCGGTTGTTCTATGCCTGAGTTACCCGAAGTAGAAACTACACGCCGAGGAATTGCTCCTCATATTGAAGGGCGACAAGTACGCTCCGTGATTATTCGCCAAAATCAATTACGCTGGCCAATAACCCCGCATATTGCTGAGCATTTACCGCGCAAAAAATTACTTAACGTTAGTCGTCGTAGTAAATATTTATTATTCCGGTTTAGCCATGGCCACCTACTCGTTCATTTAGGTATGTCGGGTAGTCTGCGTATTATCAACCCCCAAATTGACCCTCCGCAAAAGCATGATCATGTTGATATTATCTTTTCGACCACGATAGCTTTACGCTTTCACGATCCACGTCGTTTCGGTTCAATACTCTGGACCAGTGAGGACCCTATTCAGCACAAGTTGCTCGCTAAGTTAGGTCCTGAACCGTTAACCAATGATTTTTCTGCTGATTATTTATTTAACGCCAGCCGTAAGCGTAAACAAGAAGCAAAAACATTTATTATGAACAGTCATATTGTCGTGGGTGTAGGCAATATTTATGCGAATGAGTCGTTATTTTCTGCTGGTATTCGCCCCACAAAGATGGCCGGAAAGCTCACTAAGAAGAATTGTGAAGCTTGGGTTAACTGTATTAAAACCGTATTGCAGCGTTCCATTACCCAAGGAGGAACTACATTACGTGATTTTGTTGGCGGCGATGGCAAGCCTGGCTATTTTGCCCAACAGCTCAATGTTTATGGGCGCGGTGGGGAAGCTTGCATAAACTGTAAAAAGCCCCTTAAAGAAATCCGCCAAGCACAACGCTCTAGCGTATACTGTTGCCATTGCCAAAAATAATGTTTTGCAAATAAGCTGCAACCATTGTTATGCTATCCCCTTATTAATCTTGAATAAAATGGCGTTCCATTTATGACAAATAAAGCAATTATTAGCACAGACCAAGCACCTGCCGCCATTGGCACCTACTCTCAGGCAGTAAAAACCAATAGTACGGTCTACCTTTCTGGGCAAATCCCTCTCGATCCAGCGACAATGACATTAGTCGAAGGTGACTTCGCAACACAAGCTCACCAAGTGTTTAAAAATCTACAGGCGGTCTGTGAAGCAGCGGATGGTAGCTTAGGGGATATCGTTAAGTTGAATATTTTTCTAACCGATCTGAATAACTTTGCCATCGTGAATGAAGTAATGGCACAATATTTTAGCGAACCTTATCCTGCCCGTGCCGCTGTAGGCGTTAAAGCCCTTCCCAAAGACGCGGTGATGGAAGCTGATGGCATTATGGTGATTTAAGTTTACTCTGGCTGCCGTTCATCATGGCTCCCCATCACTACTGTAAAAAGTTAGAGTGTGCTATAAACGCAACGGTAGTATTTGATTATCGCTCGATACTCGGAGTCCAAAGGAATTTAACATCATTTGGTCGACGCTAGTCATATTAGCGTAATTTAAACACCTCATTTAATACGCTTCTCTCACTGCTTACTAGAAGACCTATTTTTAGAGTAGTTATTGAATTGTTGATCGCTGCTACCCGTAAAACGATTATTTTCATACTCTCTTGTTTGACAACGTAAACCATCCCTTTGTGGTCAAGATATACGGCTCTGACGTTCATGATACTTGAGGTAGACTGCTGAAGTAATACTGTTCTTAATCATAGGTCGCCCTAGACCTGCCATCCTCAACTCCAAAAAAACCGCGTCCTATTTAGCCACAGATCCTTCAAGAAAAATTTTATTGGCTAGTTGCATTCATCAATTTTTTCTAAATCTTTGCTATCTTTGTGTGTATTTTTGAGTGATTTTTCATATAAAAAAATCCTTATAACTATAGTTATTAACGGTGTAATAGTATTTGACGTACTAGTAGGGTGCTTGAAAAGAATACACTCCGTTTCAGGCCATCTGAGGCATGGATGCCGAAGCTGAGCGTATAGGGACATATTCACAGCGCGCCTGAAATGGAGTGTATTCTTTTCAAGTGATCCAGTAGTATTTTTCGTTTCTAAACTACTATGTTTTTATAATCATATTGTTTATATAGTACAAAAAGAAAATAATTGCACTTATTAATTGAACTCAAGTACTACTATTTACACCAACATGATTAGTACTTCATTTACATTAATTAAGGTTAATAGCATGCCCCACGAATTCAAGCATATTCTTGTCCCCGTTGACTTTTCCAAAGATTCAGACCATGCAGTAAACACGGCATTAAGGCTTTTTGCGGATAAAGCCGAAACTATCACACTGCTGACTATCTGTGAGCCTAGCTCAAACTTTACCATTGGCAAAGTTAATAATGCTCCTGAAGAAATTCAGGAAATGATCGCTAAAAACACAGAAAAAAAGATTGAAGATTTCATTCAAAAATATCAAAAAAAATATAAAAATGTCAAAATGGTCGTTCGAAATGGCCAAGCTGCACAACAAATTTTACTAGCGGCAGATGATATGAATGTAGACTTGATTATTATGGGCTCCCAGGGTACGGGCTCTATTGCACGTGTCCTTTTTGGCAGTACAACTTATGATGTTGCGCGCAAAGCCAGCTGCTCTATCTTTATTATCCGTTCATAATAAAAGCTATCTTTCTAGACTATCATTATGCGTAATATCTATCATTAGTTTACGCATAATGAGCGTACTAGCTTTGTCTTCCTCGAAAAACACAGCTGTTTTTGCAAGTACAAAAACTAACCACCTTTTGAACACACTTCAACCCATTGCCGTAATAAGCGATGTCATGGCACCTTTCATCACGTTTTCTTACCATTAGGACTACCCGATGACTAAAAGCCACTGTAATGTTATTCATTTTCTTTATTTTCTTGACGACGCCTTAATTTCAACTAAATTTAGAGTACTACTATTTACAATAGATTGATCAATAATACACTTATTGCATCACTTACTTTACTAAGGTTAATCCTATGTCTCAAGAATTTAAGCATGTCCTAGTCCCCGTTGATTTTTCCGAAGATGCCGAACGCGCCATGGAAGCCGCTTTGAGCCTTTTTAGTAATGCTGAAACAATCACGTTGATCACTGTCTGCGAAACCATATCGAACCGCCACGCTGAAATGAGTGCAGACATCAATGAAATAATGACAAAAAACACACAAAAGGAAACCCAAAGTTTTCTCGAGAAGTATCAAGGGCGACATAAAAACATACTATCTGTTATTAAAAAGGGCCACGCCTCAACACAAATTTTAGCCGCCGCAAAAGATTTAGATGTCGACCTTATTGTTATGGGCTCCCAGGGTAGAAGCTCTATTGCTCGAGTATTTTTTGGTAGTACTACTTACGATGTATCACGTAAGGCTAGCTGCTCTATCTTTGTTATTCGCGCCTAAGGCAAAACATTACATAGGCTGCCCCTAGGTGGTCTTTATTTACATTTCATCCAACATCATTTGATAACCTTCTCTAAACGTCGGATAACGAAATTGATAACCACTATCCATGAGCTTTTTATTTAAACAACGCTTACTTCCCCGCAACATTCTGTTCGGGCTATTATTATCCACAATTAAATAATCACTAGAAAAGCCTAGGGCTTTTGCAAGCCATTGTTTGACATCATAGAGAGGCACCGGCTCGCAATCCGTCGCAAGGTAAAGGCTGTCTATGGTTTGGCTCTTTTGTTGTTCTATTAGATGAGCAAGTACTGCGGCACAATCATCAGCATGAATCCGATTACTGTAGAGAATAGGTTCTTTAGCTGAACCACTGGCGGCCATCACCTGATCAATCAAACGGCGACGGCCAGGGCCATAAATCCCGGAGAAACGCACACAACAGCTTGGGTATCCACTTTGCACCAATAACTGCTCGGCTTCTAATAAGCGGCGGCCGCTATAATTAACAGGCTCTGTAGGCGAATCTTCATTCACCCAGCTAGCATCTTGTTGCCCGTAGACGCTAGTACTAGATACAAAAACGATTAAGCGTGGCTGATAAGACTGATTTTTTAATGCGGTCACTACTGTTTTCACCGTGTCGACATAACCCGCTTGATAACCAATGTCGCTCATCTCTGTGGGAGTAAAAGTCATTACCACCACATCGAAGCCTCTAGCCATAAGGGTATTCATACTACCTTGGTCTCGACAATCTGCTACTTCAATAGGGATGCTGCGTTGCGTATTCGCTGAACGCCTGACCCCTACTACCTGCTCATTCATTAAATGCGGCGCTAAACGCATTGCTATATCACCACAACCTAATAAAACTATTTTTTCCTGAGGCATTTTTCTCTTCTTTTAGACACTATCGTTACCACCAATAGATAAACCTACCATTGTAAAAAAATTTAATTTACTATTAAAAATGGCATATCATTAGCTTTTATTAATTAACTGCAAGCACTTTACTATGACGCTGACAGAGCTCAAATATATCGTTACTCTGGCCCAAGACCAACACTTTGGACAAGCGGCAGAGCACTGTAATGTATCACAACCCACTCTCAGTGTGGCCGTTAAAAAACTCGAAAAAGAATTAGGTGTGGCATTATTCGAACGCTCCAAAACCCGTGTACAGCCAACTCCCATAGGGGTGCAAATTGTAGCGCAAGCACATATTGTACTTGAGCAAGCCTCGGTTATTAACGATCTTGCAACATCGGGGAAAGATCAGCTAGGAAGTCCATTAAAAGTCGGCGCTATTTTTACTATTGGCCCCTATCTTTTCCCTCAATTTATTCCTCAACTTCAAGCCATAACACCGAAGATGCCGCTATTTGTCGAGGAAGGCTTCACTGCCACTTTACGACAACAATTACGTAAAGGCGAGCTCGATGTTATTGTTGTCGCTCTGCCCTTTACTGAGGCTGATGTGGTGACCCAAACCCTCTATGAAGAGCCTTTTGTAGTGTTATTGCCCTCCAATCACCCATTAGCAAAACAAGACTCCTTAACGGCTTCCGACTTAACTAATGAAAATGTCCTACTTCTAGGTGAAGGGCACTGCTTTCGTGATCAAATCCTTCAAGCACTACCCAACATTAATACTGGGTCTGCCGCGAATAGGGGTAATATTCATGCTGCCTCCGCAGGTAGTTCTTTAGAAACGCTGCGTCATATGGTTGCCTCTGGTATTGGCATTACCATATTGCCAGAATCTGCCGCTGTGAGTAATTATGCTCCTGACACTCTTGTGACTCGGTCACTGAGCGACATCAATGCAAAGCGTACCGTCGGTCTCGCTTGGCGAGCTAGCTTTCCACGCCACAAAGCTGTAGATGTATTAAAAGCTGCGATCCTTCAAGGACAACGAAAAGCTGATGATGACGCGAACAGCAAACAAGCCTAAAAAGCTCACTAAAGCCGCTTCTGTCAATGCCTCTTCACCGGTTACCCGCTTAAAAGGCGTCGGCACTCAATTAGCCAGTAAGCTGGAAAAGCTCGGCATCCTCAGCCTTCAGGACTTACTCTTTCATTTGCCCCGTCAGTATGCAGATCGAACTCGCATAAGCCCTATTGGTGGCTTACACGCCAACCAACATGTAGTAATACAGGGCGAAGTACGCGGTACCGATATTGTTTTTGCTAAACGGCGCAGCTTATTGTGTCGCCTAGAAGATGGCACGGGCATTATCAGTTTACGTTTTTATCATTTTTCTAATGCTCAGCGAGCGACACTGGCTAACGGCGCTTCCATTCGCTGTTATGGGGAAACTCGACAGGGCGCTTCTGGGCTAGAGTTATACCATCCCGAATATCAAATACTCTCATCAAGCTCAACCACGGCAAGCTTGGAGCAAACGCTCACTCCAATTTACCCTGCCACTGAAGGCATTACCCAAAAACGTTTGCGCGGGCTAGTGAAGCAAGCGCTCACTAACATGGAATCGTTTGATTTTCCTAATTTGTTGCACGAGATGACCACAGAAGAAACTGCGCGAACATCGTTGCTCGAGCCTCTGCGTTACCTGCACACTCCGCCTAAAGACGCCAATCTCCATCAGCTATTAGAGGGTCAGCACCCTTACCAGCAAACACTCATCATTGAGGAACTAACCGCCTATCAATTAAGCTTACTACAGCTGCGCGACAAACGCCGACAACATGCCGCCATCGCTTTACCCGCTCACCCCGAACCCCGCCAAGTGTTTACTGATGCCTTAGCATTTGCCTTAACCGATGCACAACAACGCGTCACTCGAGAGATAGAGAAGGATCTAAGCCTAGCAATCCCTATGATGCGATTATTGCAAGGCGATGTAGGTTCAGGAAAAACCATTGTGGCGGCTTTAGCGGCACTGCAGGCAGTGGCTAATCATCAACAAGTGGCCATTATGGCGCCGACCGAAATTTTAGCCAGCCAACATCGATCTAACTTTGAGCAATGGTTTACTCCGCTGGGCATCAGTGTCGGTTGGCTCACGGGTCGTCAAAAAGTCGCTCAAAGAAGAGAGCAGTTACAGAAGCTGGAGGAGGGGGCCACACACATCATTATTGGTACCCATGCGCTATTTCAACCCGATGTATTGTTCCATAATTTAGCCTTAGTCATTATCGACGAACAGCATCGCTTTGGTGTGCATCAGCGCTTAAGTTTACGTAATAAGGGCTTACATGATGACTCACGCAAGGGTTTGAAGAAGGATGAAATAAATAGAGGAACACCCCAAACCCTGCCTCATCAACTCATTATGACGGCAACACCTATCCCTCGAACGCTCGCCATGAGCGCTTATGCTGACTTGGATTATTCCATCATTGATGAATTACCCAAAGGCCGCATTCCCGTCGAGACGGTGGTGATAAGCCAACAAAAACGTGATGCCATTATCAACCGCATTGCCCATGCCTGCCAACAAGGGCGGCAAGCCTATTGGGTCTGCACCTTGATTGAGCCCTCAGAAACACTAGAAGCGCAAGCCGCAGAAGCTGCCGCCGAGATACTCACCGCACGACTGCCTAAGCTCAGTGTAGGCTTGGTCCATGGCCGCCTTAAATCACCAGAAAAAGACGATATTATGTCGCGCTTTAAAGCGGGAGAAATTGATCTACTGGTAGCGACTACGGTTATTGAAGTCGGTGTTGATGTCGCTAATGCCAGTTTAATGATCATCGAAAACCCTGAACGCCTCGGACTGGCCCAATTACATCAGTTAAGAGGGCGCGTAGGGCGTGGCAGCACCGCTAGCCATTGCGTACTACTCTATGGCGAGGCCTTGTCTCTTCGAGGTAAAGAGCGTTTACACGCGATGCGTAGCAGCAGCGATGGTTTTAAGATTGCCGAAATTGATCTAACCCTGCGTGGGCCCGGTGAAATACTCGGCACGCGACAAACCGGTGATATTGATTTTACCCTAGCCGATTTACGCCGCGATCTCGCCTTAATGCCTCAAGTGAAGGCCAATGCTCAACGGTTACTAGAACAACATCCTCAACAAAGCGCACTCCTCATTCAGCGTTGGCTAGGCAATAATGAAAACTACGCCAATGTGTAATCGCTTGCTTTGCTTTAGCTTGAAAACTTGTCATTTAACGGTGAAAAAATGTGTGCGCTATTAATCTTCTACTACACTTAACTGAGGATTAACTGATAATGTTGAGGAATTACTGTGACTGTGCCCGTAAGTATCGAAAAGCTATTAAAAAAACATAATGTCTCCTATTCTTTAGCCAACATTCCCTTATCTTCTATCGCGACAACAGACGTTAATGTAACGAATATTGCACAGCATGCTCACCAACCAACTGCGCATGCGCATTTATTGCAAAACCCCAGCCAACAAAAGCTATTAGCCATTACACCCAATCAAACGATTCTTGATCTACAAGCCATCAAAGATGCCTTGGGCGAACCCTATAGTCCCGTGGTGGGCTCTGCCTTACAAAGCTTTGTCGGTAACCTAGGCTTAGAATCAATGGCCGCCATGCCGAAATTGGGCAATTTACCGACGATTGTCGATCGCCAATTATTGGATGCTGACAAACTTTTATTAAATGTTGGTGTTGATAATCAGCATATTGAACTTGATCGTCAGTCATTCCAGAAGCTTCTGGAATCTACCATGGTGAATGATATTGCTATTCCTCTAGCCACACTTAATACTCAAGTAGCCGCCCAGTTTGACGAAAAATACATTCGCCAAAGTGTTGAGCAATTCACCGAATTACGCATTAAAAAACGCTTAGAAGAAACACTAGAACTACCCGCTCTACCTCCTATCGCAAAAGAAATTATCAAGCTGCGCGTGAATCCTAACGCCGATGTGAGCGACCTCTGCGCAGTGATTGAATTAGACCCCAGCTTAGCGGCACAAGTCGTCAGCTGGGCATCGTCGCCATACTACTCTGCGCCAGGATCCATTAAATCCATTCATGATGCCATCGTGCGCGTATTGGGCTTTGACATGGTATTAAGTTTAGCCTTGGGGCTTGCTTTAGGCTCTTCCTTAAAGTTGCCCACGCATCGCCCAGAAGGCTGCGTCTCCTACTGGCAACAAGCCATTTATGTTGCCACCTGTACAGAAGCTCTGATTAGCTGTATGCCTAGAGCCAGCCGCCCTAGTTATGGCTCTGCTTACCTTTCTGGCTTATTACATAACTTCGGTTACCTTATCAGCGCCGAAGTCTTCACCGGGCAGTTTGATACCATATGTAAGCATATTGATACTAATCCTCTGGCGACACCACAGGCGGTTGAAAAACATATTATCGGTGTGACTCGCGATCAATTAGCCTCGTGGTTAATGAGCTACTGGCATATGCCTACTGAAATCTGCGTGGCCCTGCGCTATCAAAGTGATACCGAGTACGATGGTGAGCATTCAGAATATGCCGCATTAATTTATTTGACCAAAAAACTCTTAAATGAAAAAGGTATTCGTACTGGTGTTAGTAATGAGCCTATTGCAGATAGTTTATTTGCGCGTTTTTCATTAAATCGCGCCGATGCTTCAGAAGCTATTGATATGATGCTTGAGTCTAATGAACTATTAGAGTCTATGGCACAAAAAATGAAAAGCTAAATCCTCACTCACCGATACTGGCTGTTGCCTAGGCGCTAAGATCCTATACAATGTTTTCATTGATTGGTTTTAACTGATGGATTTTCATTCGCTTAGGTATACTATTGTCTTCCTTTTTCCAACAACGCAGAGAACCCATCTGGCACTCACTCTGTCACACTCCTGCCCGTATAGATGCGCATTACCTGCCATGGTTATTAGATAAAGGCTCTTTGACTCAGAAGCTGGTTGCAAGGTCACAAGGAGACTTCCGTGTTGACGTCCTTAAACAGTCTATTCAATCCATCCATTTTTCTGAAGGGCAGGCCTTGGGACTATCCTCTCGTCAGTGGGCGGTCGTGCGGGAAGTTATTTTATATGGACAACAGGTAGCTTGGGTATATGCACGCACTATCATACCTCTGGCAACACTCCACGGACCCTTACGTCGCTTACATTATCTTGGCAATAAACCATTAGGGGAACAGCTGTTTACGGACCCAAGCATGAAACGTGAACCCATGCAGATTGCACAAATACAAGCGCAGCAATTACCGCCGACATTAGCACTAAGCCAAGCAACATGGGGACGACGCTCTGTATTTCGGCTAGCCAATAAACCCTTATTAGTCAGTGAATTTTTTTTGCCTGCGTTGTTTTAAAAAACTTACAGTTTACAATCCTAGGTTTACAATAAAAACCGTAAAACAACACTGTAAAACAACACTTTAAAACAAAAGGCACTTACATTAAATAACTATCATTTATTGAGATTCCGTAATGAAAAACTCCGTGAAAGCTGCATTATTATCCGCTTTTGTCTTTCCAGGCCTTGGCCATATAGTCTTAAAAAATTACCTTGTGGGTTTTATCTTAGCAACGGCTGCATTGCTTAGTTCTAGTCTATTATTAGCGAATGTGGTCAAGCGAGCAATGGACATAACCGAGAGTATTCAACGCGGCGAAACACCGATAGATATCACTGCAATTAGAGAATTAATTACCAGTCAAACCAGCGCGGCTGCCGCTCAACAACTGGAAATAGCTACTACAGTATTAATAATTACTTGGATCATTGGCGTTGTCGATTCATATCGAATTAGCCGCTAATTTTAGCGTGAGCAATGAGGAGGAGACACCAAGCGACTTAAAATTGTAACGTCATATAGACTATTTTCGGCGTTTCTGATTCACCTAAAAAATAATACGATTCATTGATGGTGACATGCGCATAGGTGGCTTCGTAGCTGAGCACCATATACTTTACTAAGCCTTCGCCCAATTGATTGCGTCTAGAAATATTAGTACTGAGGTGTTTAGCTGATTTGAACCGACCCGCTCCGCTCACCACCGCTCGCAAGCTATATTCTATATCTTCAAAAGGCACAATCTTAAAATCTTTTTTTGCGTAGAGGCTAAACTCTTGACGAAAATTGCGGCTTTTACGTGCCTGATAGACTTTCTCCATCAGATAGTGAGCGCTTTTTTCTTTTACCTTGACCCCACAGGAAGTCAAAAAAACTATTGTTGACAGTATTAAAAGCAGTGCACGAATCTTTACAGGGCTTGTTGTCATAAACCCCTCCAATTAATAAGCCGTTAACATGAGTATAGTGCATATAAGCAATATTACGAATGACACCTTTAGCTGCAGCTGCGCCACATTAAACGTACCAGATGGTCATCTATAGCTTCTAGGTTTAAACCGCCTGTAAATTAGCATATTGTAAAACTAACCATTTACTGCCCGCAGAGCCAAAGTTGACCTGCACGCGCATATTATTTTCTTGACCTTCAAAATGCGTAATCACACCATCGCCAAACATGGCATGAGAAACCCGCTGTCCTAAATAATATCCCGAATCTTCACCCTGCTCTTGCAGCACTGGTTTCGGCTTTTTGTTATAGCCTAGCGGCCGCTGAATTTGGGTTTTAAGGCGAACTTCCATAATGCACTCATCAGGAATTTCTTTGACGAAACGAGAGACACGATTAAAACTTTCGGTGCCATGCATGCGTCGCGTTTCAGCATAGCTAATCGTGAGCTTGTCCATCGCACGCGTAATACCAACATAACACAAGCGCCGCTCTTCCTCTAAGCGTTCAGGGTCATTGGCCGACATGCGATGAGGAAATAAATTTTCTTCAACGCCCGCCATAAATACTCGCGGAAATTCTAAGCCTTTTGCTGAATGCAGAGTCATCAACTGCACTGCGTCGTCATATTCATCGGCTTGAGTATCACCCGCATCTAAAGATGCACTATCTAAGAACTGCACTAGTAAAGAAGCCTCATGGTCTTCTTCTTGATCTGTTTGTGTCGCCGCTTCTGCTGGATCAAAGCTACGACAAGCATTGACTAATTCCTCCAAGTTTTCAGCACGGGCTTGACCCTTTTCACCTTTTTCGTTCTGATGAAACTCTAATAGCCCTGATTGTTTAATCACACTATCCGCTTGTTCATCAAGAGGTTGTTCTGCCGTGGTTGATTCAAGCGTGCTAATTAATTGTAGAAAACCACTAACGGCAGCTGACGCTCTTGGGGTGAATACTTTTTCGTTAATCATGCGTTCTGCGGATTGCCACAGGGAACAACCTTCTTGACGGGCGAATAAACGTATTTGCTCTACGGTTTTGCCACCGATACCACGAGCAGGCGTATTAATTACCCGCTCAAAGGCAGTGTCATCTTCTTGGTTCACCAATAAACGTAAATAGGAGAGGGCATTTTTAATTTCCAGCCGATCATAGAATCGCTGGCCGCCATAAATACGATAGGCCATGTTTTCGCGCAATAAGGCTTCCTCCAACACCCGTGACTGGGCATTAGAGCGATATAAAATGGCAATACTATCGTGACGGTTACCTGCATCTACCCACTGCTGAATAGACTCCACAATAAATCGCGCTTCATCATACTCATTAAAACCAGCGTATAAGCCAATAGGATCGCCGTCATTACCCTCAGTCCATAATTTTTTACCCAGACGGCCAAGATTATTTTCAATAACCCCATTAGCCGCCTTTAATATTAAGGCCGTTGAACGATAATTTTGTTCTAAACGAATGGTTTGTGCACCACTAAAGTCATCGGTAAAGCGTTGAATGTTTTCAATTTTTGCCCCACGCCAGCCATAGATCGATTGATCATCGTCACCCACAGCACTAACAAAGCCAGTATTGCCTGCCAGTACCCGTAACCATGCGTATTGAATCGTGTTGGTATCTTGAAATTCATCTACCAAAATAAAAGGAAATCGGCGTTGATAATGTGTCAGTACTGCTGAGTTATTCAATAATAATTCATGAGCGCGCAATAACAGCTCACCAAAATCAACTAAACCACTACGACGACAAACTTCGTCATAGGCGGTATAGGCTTGCAACATGGTCGTTTCATAAGGGTCGCCAACCGCCTGTATATACTGTGGTCGCTGTCCCTCATCTTTTTGTGTATTAATATAAGACTGTACTTGTCGTGGCGGCCAACGGCTATCGTCTAACTTAAGTGACTGACAAATACGCTTCACCACGCGTAACTGATCATCACTATCGAGGATTTGAAAACTTTGCGGTAAACCCACTTCTCGCCAATGGGCTTTTAATAGGCGGTGGGCGATACCATGAAAAGTCCCTACCCACATTGAGCGGGTACTAGACACAGTCGAGCTATCCAGTAACTGCTCCAACCGGGCACGCATTTCTTTAGCGGCCTTGTTAGTAAAGGTCACCGACATAATAGAATGCGCCGATAGTTTCTCCACCTGAATTAACCACGCAATACGATGGACCAATACCCGTGTCTTACCACTGCCTGCCCCCGCCAAAATCAGCTGATTACCTGCAGGAGCAGACACCGCCTCGCGTTGTGCATCATTTAAGTTATCTAAAAGGTGGGAAACATCCATAATAAAATAGCCTGCGGTTAACGGGGAACAGCTGACAGGGCTTTTTTTGTAGCCTGTTAACTATAAGCCTTATTTTACCTATACTGTAAATTTATTCAGCTTTTTTGAGAAAGTAATGACTCTGCGAGCTTCATCATATTTTTCTGTAGTTTTCTTACAAAAAATGCTTAAATAACTTCATGAAGACCGCCTTATTAAGCCAACATATTGCTCACTCGATGAATCTTTTGCGTAAGTCTGAACGCAAGGTTGCAGAGTATGTACTCAATCATCAGCAAGACGTGATCCATATGCGCGTGATTGATTTAGCCAATCATGCCTCGGTCAGTGAGCCTACGGTAATTCGCTTTTGTCGTGCCATTGGTTGTAGTGGTTTTCAAGATTTTAAACTCACCCTTGCCCAGCAATTGGCCTCCAGTCCGAGCTTTGGACAAATTGCGGTAACGGATGCTGATTCAACGGCTGACTTTTCTAAAAAGGTCTTTGATAGCACTATTGATACCTTGCTCAATGTTCGCAATAGCTTAAATATTGACACTATTCATCAAGCCGTGGCTGCCATGGCTGCCGCTAGTCGTATTGAATTTTTTGGTTTTGGCGCTTCGGGAGCAGTTGCTGCAGATGCTTACCATAAATTTTTTCGCTTGCAGCTTGCTGCCGCTGCTCACTCGGATCATCATTTTCAAAACATGTCGGCTTCTTCTATGAGAGCTGGTGATGTAGTAGTGGCGATTTCTCATAGTGGCCGTACAAAGGCCTTACTCGATTCAATTAGATTAGTGAAAGAAGCGGGGGGAACGGTCATCAGTATTTGCCCAAATAATTCACCTATAGCCGAAATCGCCGATATACCCATTCTTGTGAATGTAGAAGAAGATATTGAGATATATACCCCATTATGTTCTCGAATTGCCCACCTTGTAGTTATTGATGTGCTTGCTATTGGCGTGGCACAAAAAAAAGGGCCTGATTTAAAGGCTCATTTATTCAAGTTGAAGCAAGGTTTGCGCAGCGTAAGAGTCTAGCTCTACTTATTCTACCGTAACTGACTTCGCTAAATTACGCGGCTGATCTACATCTGTGCCCTTTAATACGGCCACATGATAAGCAAGTAACTGTAAGGGCAGAGTAAAAACAATGGGGGATAACCTATAAGGTACTTTAGGAAGGTGAATAACGATACATTGGTCAGTATTTTTAAAGTTAGTTTCTGTGTCTGCAAAAACAAATAACTGCCCACCTCTAGCCTGCACTTCTTCTAAGTTAGATTTTAGTTTATCTAACAAATCATCATTAGGTGCAACCGCTACGATCGGCATCTCGCTATCCACTAAAGCTAGGGGGCCATGCTTTAGTTCCCCCGCAGGATACGCTTCTGCATGAATATACGAAATTTCTTTTAGTTTAAGTGCACCTTCTAATGCGATAGGGTATTGCATCCCGCGACCTAAAAATAGCGCATGGTGTTTATCAATAAAGGCTTCACTCACTTTTTCTATTTCTTTTTCTAATGCTAAGACTTGTTCGCAAAGTGCCGGCAGCAATTTTAATTCTTCTACTAATGCCGCTTCACGTGCTTCGCTTAATCCATTTCTACGCCCAAGTACAATGGTTAGTAATTGTAACGCAACTAACTGTGTCGTGAATGCCTTGGTAGATGCCACACCAATTTCTGGACCCGCTTCTGTCATTAGTGAAAGTTCAGACTCTCTCACCAGCGCACTGTTAGGAACATTACAAACCGTTAGTGAGGCGAGAACGTTTTTGTTCTTCTTTGCTTTATTTAGTGCTGCCAAAGTATCCGCTGTTTCTCCTGATTGTGAAATAGTCACAACTAGTGTTGCCGCAGGAATAAACGCATTTCGATAACGAAACTCACTCGCAATTTCAACTGAGCAAGGTAAGTTTGCTTGTGCTTCTATCCAATATTTAGACACCAAGCCAGCATGATAGCTCGTGCCACAAGCAATGATTTGTACATTTTTTACCTGATCAAAAATAGCTTTGGCTTTTATGCCGAAACATTCTTCCAATACCCGCTGCTTGCCTAGACGACCCTGTAAGGTTTGTTTAATAACCATAGGCTGTTCATAAATTTCTTTGAGCATGTAATGACGATACTCACCACGACTGGCCGATTGTTCATTACCCGTTAGCTTAACTTTTTCACGCTCGACTTTTTTATTTTCACCATCAAAAATTATAATTTCATCAGCTGTAATTTCGGCAACATCACCTTCTTCTAAATAAATAAATTGGTCGGTTACTTGTCTTAGCGCTAATTGATCAGACGCTATGAAATTTTCTTCTATACCTACGCCAATGACTAACGGGCTACCTTTTCTTGCTGCAATAATTTTATTAGGTTCTTGGCAACTCACCACACCTAATGCATAGGCCCCTTCACATAAGGCAATGCTACTCTTTACAGCTTGCGTTAGGTTTTCACTACTTATTAGAAAATCATTAATTAAATGCACTATAACTTCTGTGTCTGTTTCACTAATAAAAGCATAGCCTTTTGCTATTAATTTCTCTCTTAGCTCGGCGTGATTTTCAATAATGCCATTATGAACAATCGCAATTTTTCTAGAATTGTGCGGGTGAGCATTTTTTTTTGTGGGCTTACCGTGAGTAGCCCAGCGAGTATGAGCAATACCAATATTACTATGTGTGGGCTGCTGTTTTACAGCAGCCTCAAGATTAATTACCTTGCCTATTTCTTTGCGCACCTCAATACTGTCATTTTCTAAAACCGCAATGCCTGCAGAATCATAACCACGATATTCTAAACGACGCAAACCTTCTAATAAGATTTCTGTTACGTTACGTTGCGCTACTGCACCAACAATGCCACACATAATAGTTCCTGATTTTTTACGATTGTTTTTTTGTTGGGCGCTGCCAATCTTTATGAGATTTTTGTGGTGCGCGGGTAAGCGCTAAAGTATTTTTTTCAACCGATTTATTAATTATTGAACCCGCGCCAATAGTTGAACCGGTCTCTAAAATTACTGGCGCCACTAAGGCTGTATTTGAACCAACGAAAACATTATCACCAATCGTTGTTTGATGTTTGTTAACCCCATCATAATTACAGGTAATGGTTCCTGCACCTATATTAACGTTCTCACCTAACACTGCATCACCGACATAACTTAAGTGATTTATTTTGCTACCTTTACCAATAATCGCTTTTTTTGTTTCAACGAAATTTCCAATTTTTGCCTTATCTTCTAAGCAAGTCCCTGGGCGCAAGCGGGCAAAAGGGCCTATTACACAATGAGTATTGACCGTGGAATCTTCAAGGATACTGTTGTCTTTAATGATGGTACCAGCACCAATGGTTGAATTTTCAATAATGCAATTAGCGCCAATGGTCACGCCATCTGCAATCACTACCTGACCTTTAAAAATACAGTTAATGTCGATAACTACATCATTGCCAACCGTTAGTTCTCCCCGGCAGTCAAACCGCGCAGAATCCATTAATGTCACACCATCGATTAATAGCTGTTCGGCTAAATTCCGTTGAAAAATTCTTTCTAATTCCGCTTGTTGACGGCGATCATTTACGCCTAATACTTCCCATTCATTATCAGGCTGTTCGGTCTCAATATTAACGCCTTGCTGTTGAGCCATAGCGATAATATCGGTTAAGTAATATTCGCCCTGGGCATTACCGTTAGATAGCAAAGGCAACCACTGCTTAAGATGGTTAGAATTAACCGCCATTATGCCGGTATTCACTTCTGTAATAAGCAGTTGCTTCTCTGATGCATCCTTCTGCTCAACAATCGAAATCACTTTTTGCTCGGCATCGCGAATAATACGTCCATAACCTTTAGGATTCTCTAACTCGACAGTTAACAATCCTAAGCTATTAGTACTAGCGCAAGCAATTAAACGTTCTAGTGTGGCTGTTTTAATCAGTGGGACATCACCATAAAGAATAAGCACAATGGCATCTTCATGGAAATAGGGCAGGGCTTGCTGTACAGCATGTCCAGTGCCTAACTGTTGTGCCTGTAGAATATAATTATGTTGCTCGCCTAAGGCTTTTTGAACTTTATCTGCGCCATGGCCGATAAGGCAGTTCATGGGTAAGCCCGTTAACGGATGAGCTGCATTAATCACATGTTCGACGAGAGGCTTACCCGCGATGGTGTGCAAGACTTTGGGGAGGTCTGATTTCATGCGCGAGCCTTTACCGGCCGCTAGAATGAGGATATCTAACATAGAGTGGATGCTATTCCATAAAACATAGAAAAAGGGTGCTAATGCTACCCTTTTTTTGACTAATATTCATGGAAAAGTGAGGTCAAATTAATTTTTTGCTTACCCTTCTTAATGATAAAAAAGAAAGTGCAAAAAAGTTAACTCTAAGAAGTTAACTTTGACCCTTCTTTGCCTTTATTTGCCCATCTTTTTACGGATAGCTTGTAGTGTACGCAGTTGTGCAGAAGCTTCTGCTAATCGGATCGCGGCTTTAGAGTAATCAAATTCAGCGCCTTGATTAACAATACTTCTTTCAGCTTCTTCTTTCGCTTGTATGGCGGCGGCTTCATCCATATCTTCTGCACGTAAGGCCGTATCTGCAAGCACGGTAACGCCATGAGGCTGTACTTCAACATAGCCGCCAGAAATATAGAAAACTTGCTCTTCGCCTGACTGCATCATCAAACGAATAGGCCCAGGCTGCAAACCAGACAATAAAGGCGCGTGACCATAAGATATACCTAAGTCACCTTCACTACCTGCAGCAACCACTAGCTCAACTAACCCCGAGAAGATCTGCTTTTCTGCACTAACGATGTCACAGTGGACTGTCATCGCCATAATTTAGCCTCTTTATTAGAAAGAGAAGAAAAATCATAGGGTCAGAGTGAAAAGTAACTCACTCTGACCCTATGATTACCCCTTCTTAAATTACATATTTTTCGCTTTTTCTATCGCTTCGTCGATAGTACCTACCATATAGAACGCTTGTTCTGGAAGGTCGTCATATTCACCGGCCAAAATACCGGTAAAACCACGAATGGTTTCTTTTAAAGAAACATATTTACCCGGTGAGCCCGTAAATATTTCTGCTACGAAGAAAGGCTGTGATAAGAAGCGTTCGATTTTACGTGCGCGTGATACGGTTTGTTTGTCATCTTCTGACAATTCATCCATACCTAAAATCGCAATAATATCTTTCAATTCTTTATAACGCTGAAGTACGGTTTGTACGCCACGCGCCACATCATAATGCTCATTACCAATAATTAATGGATCAAGCTGACGTGAGGTTGAATCTAGTGGATCAACCGCCGGATAAATACCTTTTGCCGCAATGTCACGGGACAGTACAACGGTAGAATCCAAATGAGCAAATGTCGTTGCTGGTGATGGATCAGTTAAGTCATCTGCAGGGACATAGACCGCTTGGATAGAGGTAATTGAACCGGACTTAGTCGATGTAATGCGTTCTTGAAGTACACCCATCTCTTCAGCCAGCGTCGGCTGATAACCTACCGCTGAAGGCATACGACCTAGCAATGCCGATACTTCCGTTCCCGCAAGAGTGTAACGATAAATATTATCAACAAATAATAAAACGTCTTTACCTTCATCACGGAATTTTTCCGCCATCGTTAAGCCGGTTAGTGCAACACGTAAGCGGTTACCTGGAGGCTCATTCATCTGGCCATAAACCATGGCTACTTTTGACTCGCTAAACGTCTTTACGTTAACAACGCCGGCTTCTTGCATCTCGTGATAGAAATCATTACCTTCACGAGTACGCTCACCCACACCAGCGAATACCGATAGACCGCTATGTTGTGTGGCGATGTTATTAATTAATTCCATCATGTTCACGGTTTTACCTACACCCGCACCACCAAAGAGACCGACTTTACCTCCCTTGGCAAATGGACAAACCAAGTCGATAACTTTAATTCCAGTTTCTAATAATTCTTCCGACGCAGATAGTTCGTCATAAGCGGGGGCTTTACGGTGAATAGGCATGCGCTCTTTTTCACCAATAGGGCCACACTCATCAATGGGGTTGCCCAACACATCCATTATACGGCCTAGTGTTTCGGTACCCACCGGGACTAAAATAGGCGATTCGGTATTAGACACTTCCAAGCCACGACTGATGCCTTCAGATGAACCCATAGCAATCGCACGAACGATGCCGTCACCTAATTGCTGCTGCACTTCAAGCGTTAAGCCTTTTTCACTCACAGTAAGAGCGTCATAAACTTTAGGCACTGAATCGCGTGGGAACTCCACATCAATTACGGCACCAATAATTTGTACGATACGTCCGCTACTCATTTCCGAGTCCTCTAATATTTATTTAAACTGAGATGTTAGTTAAATTAATCGCTTTTTGCTGTAAATTTAATTGCTGTATTCTATTTCTCAGCAAGACGTGAGATGTCCAACGTGAGACGCTTTAAAAGCACCTCACATCTCGCATCTCACATCTCGCGTGTTTTACACCGCCGCTGCGCCACTAACAATTTCAGACAATTCCTGAGTAATCGCCGATTGACGTGCTTTGTTATACACTAATTGCAAATCATCAATCATGTCACCCGCGTTATCCGTTGCACTTTTCATCGCAATCATGCGTGCGGCTTGCTCACAAGCAGCATTTTCCACTACCGCTTGATACACTTGTGATTCAATATAACGAACCAACAGACCATCTAGCAATTCTTTCGAATTAGGTTCGTAAATATAGTCCCAAGCATGCTTAAGCTTTTGATCGTCATCCGCTTGCAATGGTAATAACTGGCTCACCGTTGGGGTTTGCGTCATAGTATTAACGAAGACGTTATTCACTAAGAATAGACGGTCGATTTTGCCATTAGCATAAGCGTCTAACATCACTTTTACAGTACCGATCAAATCAGCAACTACGGGTGCTTCGCCAATATCACGAACCGCAGCTTCAACATTACCGCCATAACTATTAAAAAATGCTGCGCCTTTAGCGCCAATTAAACATAGATCAATATCAACTTCTTGTTCGGACCACACTTGCATAGATTTAACGGCAGCTTTAAATGAGTTGGTGTTCAAACCACCACATAAACCACGATCAGTCGATATAATGATGAAGCCAACGCGTTTTACATCACGTTTCTGTAAATACAAATGCTTATATTCAAGATTAGCATTGGCCATATGCCCAACAACACTGCGGATGCGTTGCGCATAAGGCTTGCCCAACGCCATGCGTTCCTGAGCTTTACGCATTTTACTCGCGGCAACCATTTCCATTGCGCTAGTAATTTTCTGCGTACTTTTAATGCTCGTAATCTGCGTGCGTATTTCTTTTCCGACTGCCATCTTTTTTTCCGATCTATTCGATTAGAAGGTTACTACCAAGTTTGTGTCGCTTTAAATGCTTCAATTGCTGTCTTAAATGTTCCAGCAATATCATCATTATAAGTCCCGCTTTTACTAATGTCGTTCATCAGCTCAGCATGTTCACTTGCCATATAAGACAATAGTGCTGATTCAAAAGAACCTAACTTAGCTACAGCTACATCCTTCAAATAACCTTCGTTAGCGGCATAAAGTACCACACCCATTTCAGCTGTTGACAGAGGCGTGTACTGCTTCTGCTTCATTAGTTCCATTACACGAGCACCATGATCCAACTGTGCTTTAGTGGCATCATCAAGGTCAGATGCAAACTGCGAGAATGCTGCCAATTCACGATATTGTGCTAAGGCCGTACGGATGCCACCAGAAAGCTTCTTCACAATCTTAGTTTGTGCCGCACCACCCACACGAGATACAGAAATACCTGCATCCATCGCAGGACGAATTCCTGAATTAAATAGATCTGAATCTAGGAATATCTGACCATCTGTAATTGAAATTACGTTGGTCGGTACGAAGGCAGAAACATCCCCAGCTTGTGTTTCAATAATAGGTAGGGCAGTTAATGAACCTGTTTTACCTTTAACTTCGCCTTTAGTGAAATCTTCTACATATTTCACGCTAACACGTGATGCGCGCTCTAATAGACGCGAATGCAAATAGAATACATCACCAGGATAAGCTTCACGACCTGGAGGTCGACGTAATAGTAGAGAAATTTGACGATAAGCCCATGCCTGCTTGGTCAAATCATCATAAATGATTAATGCATCTTCACCGCGGTCACGATAGTATTCACCCATCGTACAACCCGCGAACGGTGCTAAAAATTGCATTGCTGCTGGATCAGAAGCAGTAGCTGCAACAATAATCGTATGTTCCATAGCGCCGTGTTCTTCTAACTTACGTACCACTGACGCAATAGAAGATGCTTTTTGACCAATCGCAACATAGATACATTTAATACCCTTGCCTTTCTGATTGATAATGGCATCAACAGCGATCGCCGTTTTACCGGTCTGACGGTCACCAATAATCAACTCACGCTGACCTCGACCCACAGGCACCATCGCATCAATAGCCTTAAGGCCTAATTGAACGGGCTGATCAACTGATTGCCGATCAATAACTCCCGGTGCAATTTTTTCAATCGCATCGGTTTGTTTCGCTTCTACGGGACCTTTACCATCGATAGGAACACCCAAGGCATCCACTACACGACCTTGTAATTCAGGGCCTACAGGCACTTCCAAGATTCGACCTGTACATTTACAGCTCTGACCTTCAGCGATAGACTGGTAATCTCCAAGGATAACCACACCGACAGAATCGCGTTCCAAGTTAAGCGCCATACCATATATGCCGCCTTCGAATTCGATCATTTCGCCATACATTGCATCGGCTAAGCCGTGAATACGGATAATACCATCACTGACGGAAACCACCGTGCCTACATTTTTGGCTTCGCTGCTTACGTCTAAAGAATCGATACGACTCTTAATGATTTCACTAATTTCTGAAGGATTCAGCTGCTGCATGCTCTGTTCCTCTAACCCCGTTTGGTGATAGTTAATGCTTAATTTATACCAATGTTTCAGCTAGTTTGGCCAAACGACCACGAACTGAACCATCAATAACCATATCGCCAGCGCTGATTAGCACGCCACCGATTAATGATTTATCAATATCGGTTGATAATGACACCTCACTTTCTAATACTTCACTTAACTTTTCTGCTAACGCTTTTTCAACGGCTGCATCTATTGTAAAAGCGCTACTAACGGTAATCTCAGAAAATTTATCTTGCTGAGCTTTAAAGTCTTCGAAAAGCTGTTGCACTTCTTTTAAAAGAGCCAAGCGTTTATTTTCTGCCATTATTGCAACAAAATTTTTGACTTTTTTATCAAGCTCTTCACCACAAAGTTCAAATAGTGTGGCTGCTTTTTCTGCCGATGTAATTGTAGGAGAACTTAACAACTCTTCTACGATAGGCTTTTGCACAACACTTGCAACAACCGCTAATGACGATGACCATACATCTAAGGCTTTGTCAGCACGAGCATATTCAAAAGCGGCTTTTGCATAAGGGCGTGCAAGGGTAATTAATTCTGCCATGCCATCGCCTCTCTATAACTCAGCTGCTAGTTTGCTGACTAAATCGTTGTGCAATTTGGCGTCAATTGATTTTTCAAGAATTTTTTCTGCGCCAGCAATAGCTAGTGCAGCAACTTTTCCACGCAGCTCTTCTTTCGCGCGATTAGCTTCTTGTTCAATCTCCGCATGCGCAGCGGTGATAATGCGATCAGCTTCAACTTTCGCTTGCTCTTTCGCTCCATCCACTAATTGTACTGCTCGCTTGTTCGCTTGCTCTACAATTTCTGCTGCCTGTTTTTTGCCTTGCCTTAATTGCTCGCCAGCTTTTTTCTGTGCCAATTCTAAATCTTTATCAGCACGCTCAGCGGCCTGAAGACCATCAGAGATTTTTTTCTCACGCTCTACCATAACAGCAATTAATGCAGGCCAGATAAACTGTGCACAAAACCAAACAAAGACAAAAAAGGTAATTGTTTGGCCTATTAATGTTAGATTAATATTCACACCAATACCCCATTAAAAATATTAATTAGTATGATTTGATTAACCCGCTATAGCCGTTTGAAGACCCGGAGCCACAACAAAGATCAAGTACATCGCGATACCAACACCGATCATAGGAACAGCATCCAATAAGCCGGCCATTAAAAACATTTTACCTTGTAGCGCAGGTCCCTGTTCTGGTTGACGAGCTGCACCTTCTAACAACTTTCCACCTAAGTTACCAAAACCAATTGCTGTTCCCAAAGCCGCAAAACTAATGATAATTGCGCTTGCTATATAAACTAAACTAACTGCTTCCATCATCTTCTCCTACAAAGTGATTAAAATATAAAAAATATAAAAAATATTTTGAGCACCCAAACAAAGTGCTTAGTGTTGTTCATCATGGTTATCGTGTGCCATAGACATATAGACTGTAGTCAACACCATAAACACAAAGGCTTGCAAAGTGATTACAAGGATATGGAATATTGCCCATCCTAACTGTAAAACACCTCCGCTCAGCAAACTAAAACCGCCCGCCAAGAAAATCAAAATACAGATAAGTAACACTGCTTTGCCCGCAGACAGTATGCCTTTTATATTCATGTGGCAGACTAAAATTACAAGCAGCGATGTTAGTAACCAATAAGGGCCTGAAAACTCTTCACCAAACAGAGCTTGACCGCCAGCACCAAACAGCCCAGATGTAGCCATACCTCCGAATATAAGAGCGATGAGAATAAATATCATTTCTCCCGCATAAAGATTTCCAAACAATCGAAGACCAAGAGATATCGGCTTGGCAATCAACGCAATAAATTCGAGTGTAAAATTGATAGCTATCATTACTGGCGCCAACATAATACCAGCGCCTTTTGTGGGTGGAGCAAATGGGTGAAATGTAAGCTCTTTAATAAAGCCTATTAGCCCTTTCTGCCGAATACTAAAGAAAATCATTAACAAGAAGACCCCAATTGCCATGCCTAAAGTAGCATTTGGATCGGTAGTTGGAACCACTTTAAAGTAAAAGTGTGAGTCACCTACAATTTTTGCCGCTGCCGCTGGCAACCAATCTACAGGGATAATGTCCATAAAATTCATCAGGAATACCCAACAAAATATCGTTAGTGCCATCGGGGCAATCATACGGTTTTTGTGGTGGAATGTGTCTTTAACAGTACTGTCAACGAAGCTTACCACTAGCTCAACAAAGCTCTGCAAGCCTGTTGGTGTGTCTGCTGTCGCTTTTTTAGCCACACGAAAAAAAACAAATAGAAATAGGGCGCCCAAAAATATTGACCAGCCTAGGGTGTCGACATGAACCGCATTAAAACCCATGTCTTTAGCTTCTTGCGAGGAGTGTGCTGAGGTCCATGTAGCTTCCGTTAGGACGTTACCATCAGCACGCGTATAACCTTCTGGTAATTTACCATAGGTCCAGTTTTGCAAGTGATGCTGAATATATTCAGTTGATGTTTGTGTGCCAGCCATACTGTCTGTCTACCTTAGTCTCTTTCTCGGTTCTGTTACCTAAACTTAATTTATATACTTACTATTTGCTAATTGAATCCAATTCATAATGGTCATTGCAATGTAAGCACCAAAGAGTATTAACACCTCTAGAGGCTGAACCAGTGTAAAGGCTATTGAAAAGCCTACACCAGATAACAAAAACTTACCTACCTCGCCTCGATAAAAGCACTTCAATACTGTGACTGCTGCTTGGGCTTCACGGTATCGAAAAGCATAGGCTGCAAAATATAAGTTAGGCAGTATAAAAATTAATCCGCCAATCAGTAAAGAATAAGCTGCTACTGGGTTGGTCCACAAAAAAATCAACACTATTGATAAGAGTAATCCTATCTGTATCAAACCCATTTTCAACAAATATCTGAAAGTCATATTAGCAATGGGGTTATTGTGGATCGATGGATTACTGCTTATCGTCATGTAAACCTTCAATTATCGACAATATCTATCTTTCTGCTGTCATCTATCAATCAAATTGCCACTGTATCCCTACTGTTATAGGCTTATCTTCAAACCTAAGAATTTTGTTTCTCATTTGCAATACCAACAGCGAGCGGGAGTATAGGGTCTTGATTGAGATGATTCAATAGTTAATATGGTTTTACTATGGCTTTTTGTTCAATCACGGCGACTTATTGCTCATAACCGAGATGCTGTAATATTCCATCTAACTCATCAAGGTTGTTGTATTTGAGCACTAATCTGCCCTTACCTTTGGCGCTATGCTGAATAATAACAGGAACACCTACCTTTTCGGCAATACCTTCTTCTAGCTTATGTAAGTCTGGACTGTGCGGCTGTGCTTGTACTTTTGGTTTGCTAATTTCTTCCAGTGCTCGACGCACCAAAGCTTCTGTTTGACGAACAGATAGGCCTTTTGCCACCACTTCGCTAGCAATATCTCGTTGTTTATTATCTTCGAGGCTTAACATGGCTCTTGCATGGCCCATCTCAATATCACCATGTTCGAGTAGTTTTTTTACTTCCTCGTCTAAGGCAATCAAGCGCAATAAATTAGTTACCGCCGTCCTCGATTTTCCCACTGCATCTGCCACTTGCTGATGGGTTAATTCAAATTCATCTTGCAGGCGCTTAAGCGCTACCGCTTCTTCTAAAGGATTAAGATCTTCCCGCTGAATATTTTCAATCAACGCCATTGCAATAGCGGCTTCATCAGAAACATGACGAATGACCGCAGGAATAGTATCTAAACCCGCTAACTGGCTCGCACGCCAGCGTCGCTCACCGGCAATAATCTCATATTTATCCGCCGATATAGGACGGATAACGATAGGCTGCATAACGCCTTGCGCTTTTATGGAAGCGGATAACTCTTCTAGCGCTTCAGAATTAATATCCCGACGCGGTTGATATTTACCGCGCTGAATCAGCTCAATCGGTACGTATTTTAATTGCTCATTAGTCGATGGCTCGGGGGACTGCACCTCTTCAATGGCTTCCTGCACAGTAGCGGTCGTCTGCTCCTCACCACCTCCATTAGTGGCCGCTGTGCCAATACCTACACCCAATAAGGCATCTAAACCGCGCCCTAAACCTTTTCTTTTCGTTGCCATGCTATATGCTCTTAATTCATGCCTGTTTTTTACTCAACCTTTTGCTTGAAAGCTTTTACCAGAGTACAACACCTCTATCCCTGTAAAAGTTTCATTTTATAAGGCGACTATTACTATTCTTGTATAGGATATCTACACATTTACCGCTTGTTGTTGTAAGCGATCGCTGCGACGAATGAACTCTCCTGCTAAAGCAAGATAGGCTATCGCGCCTTTTGATTGTCTATCATAAACTAGTGCAGGCTGGCCAAAGCTGGGGGCTTCGGCTAAACGTACGTTTCGAGGAATACACGCTTGATATAATTTATCGCCAAAATGCGTTTTTAATTGATCCGATACTTCGTTGGTTAGGCTACTGCGCGGGTCATACATGGTGCGCACAATGCCTTCAATAGACAAACTGGGGTTCAATTTTTGCTTTATTTGATCAATAGTGTTGATTAATGCTGAAATGCCCTCTAAGGAATAATATTCACATTGCATGGGAATAATCACGCCATCACAAGCAACCAATGCATTTAGGGTCAACATATTGAGTGACGGCGGACAATCTATTAAGACATAGTCGTAGTTATTTTTTACTTCCGCTAAGGCATTGCGTAAGCGAAATTGCTTTTCAGGTAATTCGAGCAACAGAACTTCTGCTGCCGTAAGATCACTGTTCGCGGCTATTACCGCGTAGTGCCCACTGGGTGACTGCTGTGTTGCTGCGGAAATTTTTTCATCTTCAACCAAAACCTCATAAATGGATAGTGGCACCTCATCTTTATGTACTCCGCTTCCCATCGTCGCATTGCCTTGTGGATCAATATCAATCAATAGCACGCGCTTTTTCGTTGCCACTAATGAGGCTGCGAGATTAACGCAGGTGGTGGTTTTACCCACGCCGCCTTTTTGGTTTGCAATTGCGTAAATCTTACTCACAAAATATCCTCTTTCAATAATGGCTCTCAATAACTTCTTTCAAAAAATAGGTTAACTGACGTCGAGGCCATTAATCAGACCCTGTTTTATAGGGTTAAGTACAGGCTTAAGTATTAACAAATGTCGCTCACCTTCAAAATTAGGAATGCCTAGTGAGGTAAAGGCGTCGACAATAGCGTGTTTTTCACAATCTCTCAATTCATTTTCAGGGTAAATACCTTTCATCGCCCAAAACCTTCCTTGCTCTTCTAGCAGGTGAGCCGTTCCCACAACCATGTCTTTTAGGCTCGAAAATGCTCGACTGATAACGATGTTGAATTTTTTTTCAGGTTGGTAATTTTCAACCCTAGTATTTTCTATCACTATATTACTTAACTTTAAGCTTGTTTTTACTTGAAATAAAAAACGCGTTTTTTTGCCATTACTATCTAGTAAAAAAAAATTTATTTCAGGAAAAACAATTGCCAAAGGAATACCCGGTAAACCTCCACCGGTACCCACATCTATTATTCTATTTAATTTTTTTTCTTGTTGCTGTGATTCCTCTACTGCTTTCTTTAGTAACGGCACTAGCACTAAGCTATCTAGTAAATGGCGCTCAACCATAGCTAATGGTTCTCGAACAGCTGATAGATTATAAGCTTTATTCCATTTATGAAATTCTTCTAAATACTGAATTAACTGAATAATTTTTTTATCCGTTAATTGAATATCCATCATCATTAATCCTTGACGAAGTTTTTTTTCACATGCTATTTTATCGATCACTTAGTTGTATTATCCATTAACATAAATCCATTAACATAAACCCATAAACATAAGCTCGCCAACACAAGACTAGTATCGTACTAATTTTTTACTTTTCTAGTTTAGCTTTTCTTAATAAGCCCTGTTTTTTTAAATACACTAGCAATAAAGAAATTGCAGCGGGTGTTACTCCCGGTATACGTGCAGCACGACCTAAACTTTCTGGTTTTTGTTGGCTTAGTTTTTGTTTTATTTCATTCGACAAACCTTCAATCAAACTATAATCAATAACTTCCGGCAAAAGCGTTTCTTCATGTTGACGTGTACGCTGAACTTCTTCTTCTTGTCGGTTAATATAACCTGAATATTTCGCGCTGATTTCTATTTGATCCGTCACCTGTTTACTTAGCGAATTTTTCACTGGAAATAATTCACCTACATCCGCATAACTTAGCTCAGGTCGTTTTAATAATTCCATTAAGTTATATTCACGCGTTAACGGCGTTTTAGTTTTTTTCGCCAACTTTTCTGCTTCTGCACTTTTTGCTTGCACCCAAGTGGTTTTTAATCGTTGTTCTTCCAGCGTGATAGCTTCTCGTTTTTCATTAAATGCCCGCCAACGAACATCGTCAATTAATCCTAGTTCACGAGATTTTTCAGTTAAACGACTATCGGCATTATCCTCTCTTAACAATAAACGATATTCCGCTCGACTAGTGAACATGCGATAGGGCTCTTTCGTACCTAAGGTAATTAAGTCATCAACTAAAACGCCAATATAAGCCTGATCTCGACGCGGACACCAATATTCTTTTTCTTGGGCACGTAATCCTGCATTTAGGCCTGCTAACAAACCTTGAGCACCAGCCTCTTCATAACCCGTTGTGCCGTTAATTTGCCCGGCAAAGAACAAACCATTAATACAACGAGTTTCTAAACTTGATCTTAAATCTTGAGGATTAAAAAAATCATATTCAATAGCATAACCAGGTCGCATGATGTGCGCTTGTTCAAAACCTTTAATTGAACGCACTAATTGTAACTGCACATCAAAAGGTAGACTGGTTGAAATACCATTAGGATAAAGTTCGTGAGTTTTTAATCCTTCCGGTTCAATAAATATCTGATGTGAGTCTTTATCAGCAAAGCGATTCACCTTATCTTCGATAGAGGGACAATAACGTGGCCCGACACCTTCAATGACTCCGGTATACATGGGTGAGCGATCCAACCCTGAGCGAATAATATCGTGGGTGTTTTTATTGGTGTGCGTTATCCAACAACACACCTGTTCGGGATGATCACTTTTTTTGCCCATATAGGACATCACCGGTAAAGGATTGTCTCCCCACTGTTCTTGTAAAACACTAAAGTCTACTGACTTGGCATCTATTCGCGGAGGAGTGCCTGTTTTTAAACGGTCTACTCTGAAAGGGTATTCACGTAAACGATCGGCTAAAGCAATGGATGGCGGATCTCCCGCTCGGCCACCCGAATGGTTTTCTAGGCCTATATGGATCTTTCCACCTAAAAATGTGCCGACGGTAAGCACTATCGACGGTGCGTAGAACTTGACGCCCATCTGCGTCACCACGCCGGTGACCGTATCCCCTTCAACAATCAGGTCGTCGACGGACTGCTGAAAAATATGCAAATTTTCTTGGTTTTCTAGCATTTCACGAATCGCTGCTTTGTAAAGTACTCTATCAGCCTGAGCGCGAGTAGCTCTTACCGCTGGCCCCTTACGTGAATTGAGGATACGGAATTGAATGCCGCCTTTATCTGTTGCCATTGCCATAGCACCACCCATAGCATCAATTTCTTTGACTAGGTGGCTTTTACCGATTCCGCCAATAGCGGGATTACAAGACATTTGCCCTAAGGTTTCCACATTATGTGTTAATAGTAAAGTCGAACAACCCATACGTGCTGCTGCTAAGCAAGCTTCTGTACCAGCGTGACCTCCTCCAATCACAATGACGTCGTAGTTATGTGGGTAATCCATGAAACTCTCTAAATAATCTAAGTAAACGGCCAAACGGGTTTTGCTAGTGTTTGTTATCCCAAGCACTAGCAAAGTAATTGGGAGCGGTATTATAGGGATTTATTATTCATTGAGCAAAAGATGTTCAACAATAAAGAGATAAAAGAAATTATTATTAATAAGTTAATGTTAGTTGAATAGTTTAATCATATATTTTGTTCGTATACTTAGTACTTATTATAAATACTGTTACTAGTGAATGTCTTTTCTGTTAGTAATTCAATAAAACCCTTTAATATCAATGGCTTGTTGTATGTATAAGCTAACTGACTATGCTTCATTATCCTGCTGATTTACTGGTAATATTGGACTGATAACTTATTATAACTCTAGAGCTTATTTACCTCTGTAATTAAGTACCCAGTCATTACATAGGCTACCCACACTAAGTGCCTATTTTTATTAACAGGCTTAAAAACCATTTTTTAAAATATTATATTTTGTTTATAGATCAGCATCTTACATTGAAAACCTGTGAACAAGTGTTAATAACTTATTGTAAGTGATGTTAATACACAGTTTTTCTGTGGATAAGTGGGTGTTTTTCTGTGGGAAAGTCATTTTTTATCTTGGCGCTTGAAGTGTGTTGTTACGAAGAGGCGTATTGAACCTAAAAAAGGCAGTTGAATATAGTCAGATTGACGTCATTTCCCAATACAAAAACTGGAAAATATTTTCCCTAACAAGTCATCAGCACTTACTTCCCCAGTGATTTCTCCCAGATATTGCTGACATAAGCGCAAATCTTCAGCTAATAATTCCCCAGCCCCATACTCTAATTGCAGCTTTCCCTTTAGAAGGGAGTCTTTAGTTCGTTGTAGGGCATCAATATGACGGTGTCTAGCAGTAAAACCACCTTCAATAGTATTGCTATACCCCATAACAGACTTTAAGTGATCGACTAAAAGTTCGATCCCCATTCCCGTTTTTGCCGATAAATAAACTACTGGAATATCATCAACTTGAGAGAGCTTTGCAGATCTTTTGGTTTGATCAATTTTGTTGTAAATAACCGAAATTCGAGACTTTTCGAGATTTTTGTCCGTGTTTTCTTCGATAAATTGTTTTATGCTTGTTTCAATTGAAGAGCAATGGGAACTGTCAATTAACAGTAGTAAGCGGTCAGCCTGTTCGATTTCTTGCCATGCTCGCTGGATGCCCATTTGTTCAACAATATCAGTGCTCTCACGCAAGCCAGCTGTATCAATGATATGTAAAGGCATACCATCAAGATGAATATGCTCGCGTAAAACATCTCTAGTAGTGCCAGCAATATCCGTAACGATGGCGGTATCACGCCCCGCCAGTGCATTTAATAAGCTCGACTTACCCGCGTTGGGTTTACCGGCAATCACTACCTTCATGCCCTCACGAACCAATACGCCTTGTTTGGCTTGTTTGAATATTTGCTCTAATTGTTGTTCTAGCTGATTAAGGTCGCTTTGAATTTTACCGTCATTTAAAAAATCGATTTCTTCTTCAGGGAAATCAATAGCGGCTTCTACATAGATACGTAAAGCCGTTAATTTGTGGACAAGTTCGTTTATTTTCGTTGAAAAAACGCCCTGCAGGCTATTAAGGGCATTACGCATGGCTTGTGTAGAACTGGCATCGATTAAATCTGCTATGGCTTCTGCTTGGGTTAAATCCATCTTATCATTTAAGAAAGCGCGTTCAGAGAATTCGCCAGGTTTGGCTAAACGGATATCGTGGCGAGTAATAATGTCTAACAATCGATTGAGAACAATCGGACCACCATGACCATGAAGTTCAATAACATCTTCGCCAGTAAAAGAATGTGGGTTAGGAAAATATAAGCAAATACCCTGATCAACGATATCGTTAGAGTCGGGATCAATAAAGTTACCGTAATGGGCGTAACGAGGGGATAGGTGTTTTTGGGTAATGGCTTCACCTAAGGCTAGCGCCTTAGCACCTGAGATGCGGATAATACCGACACCACCACGACCCGGTGCTGTTGCAATGGCGGTAATGGTGTCGCTACCATCGGTATAAGTAGCAGTAGCAGTGGCATAGGTGGTAGTCAATGTGAGAATTAGTCCTCAGCTTCAATCCTACGGGTAATAATATATTGCTGGATAATAGAGAGCGTATTGTTGGTTACCCAATAAACCACTAACCCTGCAGGGAACCATAGGAACATAAAAGTAAACGCCACCGGCATCCACTGCATAATCTTGGCCTGCATTGGATCTGGAGGAGTTGGGTTCAAGCGCTGTTGAATCATCATCGTTGCGCCCATAATTAATGGGAAAACAAAGAAGGGGTCTTTTACTGATAAATCGGTAATCCACAACATAAAGGGAGCGTGGCGTAACTCAATACTTTCCATTAGCATCCAGTAAAGAGAAATAAAGACGGGCATTTGGATAAGAATGGGTAAGCAGCCACCCATTGGATTGACCTTTTCTGTCTTATAGAGCTTCATCATTTCTTGCGACATTTTTTGACGATCGTCGCCATGAGTCTCTTTTAATCGCGTCATTTTAGGTGTTAGCTTGCGCATTTTTGCCATAGAGCGATAGCTGACTGCAGAGGGGTAAAAGAACGCCGCCTTAATTAATACAGTTAGAAGAATAATAGACCAACCCCAGTTGCCGATATAGCTATGAATCCACAAGAGTATTTGAAATAGCGGCTTAGCTATCCACCAAAGAAAACCAAAATCGATGGTTAAGTCTAAATATTCTGAAATGCTTTCTAAGCGAGCAATATTTTTAGGACCCGCATAGAAGTCTGCTGAAAGACTACCCTGTTGACCGGCATTAATACTAATTGGAGGGGTAGAGAAACCTAATAGGTATAAATCTTTGCCGCCTAATTTACGTAGAGAATATTGATTATTACCTTCACTGTTAGGTATCCAAGCACTAATAAAATAGTGTTGAATCATAGCAACCCAACCACCTACCATGGCGAATTCTTCTTTTTCTTCCTCAAGATCGCTAAATTTCACTTTTTTGTAGTTATTGTCAACTTGGGTAGTGGCGGCACCTAAATAAGGGTGAACACCAAAACCAGAATCTGCAGTAGCAATGGGTTCATGGCTATCACGCTTAATCTGTCCATATAAGTTACCTTGCCATACAGATGAAGACTGGTTATCGATCAGGTAGCTGACGTTGATTAAGTAATCGCCGCGGGTAAAGGTAAATCGTTTAGTGATTAACACATCACCCTGTTGGTAGAGAAAATCTACATTCATTTGTTGTTGTTCATCAGGCATGGTGTAGTCGTTTGCTGATGTATTAAACAAAGGACGGCCATTAGCGGTGTCAGTTGCATTAACGCCAACAATACCGCTTTGAGCAATATAGGTAGTATCAAGCGTACGGTTTAATAAAATATAAGGCTCATCTTCCCCTAGTTTTAGTTTATGTTTGGGTAAGGCAACTTGAACAATATCACCGCCAGACTTATCAATTTGTATATCAAAAAAATCAGTGCTGATATGAACTAGACGATTATTGCTCACCGGGGTATTGGTAATAACAGCAGGTACGTCACTGGCATTTCCTGTGGCTACGGGTACGGGTAATTCAGATACACTGTCGTTTGAACTAATAGCGTTTGAGTTAACAGTATTAGTTGTGTCATTGGGGATAATCAGCGTATTAGGAGCCGTAGTCACGGCGGTGCTTTTCAGTTGGTTAATTTCGAGTTGTTGCTGACTAGTAAACTTATTCCATTCAAACAGTAATAAGAAACCAAGAACAAATATACCTGATATGTAAGCGCTGCGTTGCCAATCCATCTTCATGTCGTACGTCTTCTTTTATATTTACGGTGAGTCACTCTTATGTTTCTTTATGAGTGACGGTGTCTTTATTTGGAACAAGGTCAATACCACCTTGGTGCCAAGGGTGACATTTTAGTAATCGTTTTATACTTAAATACGTCCCGCTAATAAAGCCGAAACGCTGATAAGCTTCTTCCGCATAATGGGAACAGCTGGGATAAAAGCGACACTGATTGCCGAGCAAGGGACTTATAAAATAGCGGTAGCCTTTAATGACCATTAAAGGGATAAACAATAGGTGTCGATTTATGCCTGCTGAGCACGAACTTTCTTTTGAATTCGTAACCATTGTTGATTCACTATTTTGCTAATCGTTGGGTTATCTAACTCCCCCAAACCCTTACGGGCGAGCACTATAGCATCTATTCCCAGTTGATTGCGTGGCAGATGGCGAAAATTTTCTCTTATTAAGCGCTTTACGCGGTTACGTTGAACCGCTAAACGGATGTGTTTTTTGGCAATAACAAGACCTAAGCGATCATATCCTAGGGTATTAGGCTTAGCGAGGATGAGGCAGTGTTGATGTGACGCACGGAAAGGGGGTTCAGAAAAAACGTTCTGAAACTCTGCAGACTGGAGTAAGCGCTGGTGCGGACAGAACTTACTCAATCGTTTGGTCTCAATTTAGGCTTATAAGTGGACTTAATGGAGATGTACTCATCGTTACAATCTAAGCAGAATAATTGCTAGGATGAGTTATCAGAAATATAGTCGCTTGAGACAACTATGCCGCTAGAACCTTACGGCCTTTAGCACGACGACGGGAAATAATCTGACGGCCACTCTTAGTCGCCATTCTTGCACGAAAACCGTGAGTACGTTTACGCTTAATAACGCTAGGTTGAAAGGTTCTTTTCATGATCAATAATCCTAAAAAAGTATCGCAAAAGTTATCGTTGCTCGAAGTGTTAGTCGAAGAACACTAGGTCGCGAATGATGATGAGTGGCTAAATCGATATCGCTTAAAATAGACTCACATCACGGCATCTGTCTCGATGGATTGATACAGTACTAGCGGCCCCGCCAGTTGGAAGTCGAGCTAAAAATCGAGGGCGAATTCTAAAGAATTAACATCAAAAAAGCAAGACCTAATAAAACTAAAGCTCTTCTTTTGTTAGTATTTTATACAACCCCAGCAATAGTAATGCTTTGCGAGCGTCTATAGGCTTGAATTGACAGCTAAATAACCGTTTAAAAACAGCTTATCAACAGTCTTATGCACAGACAAATAAATATATTTCTTTTTCCCCCCGCCTTAAAACCCATTAGGAAAACTTTTTTTTTACATAAGATGTTGTTTTTAATAGATAAAATTTAATTTATTATTTTTTCAGGATAATGTCCGGTTTTTTTGTGGATAACTCTGGCGATTTATTTGTGACGAGAGTAGAATGCTCGCCAAGTTACACACTAAGCAAGATTCTGTTTGCCTTTATGACCTGTTTTTGTAGTCAATAATACTAACAGTAAATGTAAAGTCTGGTATTTACTGTTGTATCTATAAACAATCAGCATTAGATGATCCTAGCAGCGATGGATTAAAAGTCCTTATAAAGATCATAGGATAAGTACCGCCGCCAAAAATAGGTAATTCGAGAACATTAATCAATGATGAAAATAATCAGGTAGTACTAACGTTAATTACTACGTTAAGTAATTAGCACACTAACAAAGTGATTGGAGAAAGAAGGAATGACAGCGGTTGTATGGGAAAAGTGTTTATCGTCGTTACAGCAAGAGCTGTCTTCGCAGCAATTTAACACATGGATTCGTCCCCTTACCTTAGACGATCAATCGGAAACAGGGATAGAGTTCTGCCTATTGGCACCGAATCGATTTGTTTTAGATTGGGTGAATGAAAAATTCCTACATCGTATTAAGGAATTGGTGCAAGACATCTTTTCTTCAGAACACCTGCAGGTTCCAAAAATCGTTAATGTAAAGGTCAGTGCGGCGCGTCAGGCTAGCTTTCAGAATTATCAAATTGGGCAGCAGTCTTCGCCAACAGAAACGGTGCCAGTGGCAACTAAAGAGGCGCCTTTTTCTTCAGCAATGTTTACAGCTGAACACAATAACGACAAGCAGGTTTTTAATAAGTCGACACCAGATAATAAGAGCCACTCTGCTAGTTTTGGTGGGATGACACCTAGTACCTTATCTGGTGGCCATGTATCGCCCTATGGTAATGGCGCAGAACCTTTTAGTGACCGCTCGTCTGTGCCCGTGGTGCCCGCGCCTGCTTCGCCTATGAATGCCTATTCAAGCCAGTCAACAAATTTAGATCGAAATTCAACGGCTAATGCAAATAATGTCGCTGGAGGACTTCACCACCGCAGCGGTCTTAACAAGGCCTTCACTTTCGAAAGTTTTGTCGAAGGCAAGTCTAACCAAATGGGTTTGGCAGCAGCACAGCAAGTGGTTGAAAACCCAGGCGGCTCATATAACCCTTTATTCATATATGGCGGTGTCGGCTTAGGTAAAACCCACTTGATGCATGCGGTGGGCAATGAAATGGCTAAACGTAATCCCAATGCAAAAATTGTCTATCTACATTCTGAGCGCTTTGTTGCCGACATGGTTAAAGCCCTGCAGTTAAATGCGATTAACGACTTTAAGCGTTATTATCGTTCAGTTGATGCCTTACTGATCGACGATATTCAGTTTTTTGCTGGTAAAGATCGATCTCAAGAAGAGTTTTTTCATACCTTCAACTCTTTATTGGAGGGTAATCAACAAATCATTCTTACCTGTGACCGTTACCCTAAAGTCATTACAAATCTAGAGGAACGTTTAAAGTCACGCTTCGGTTGGGGTTTGACCATAGAAGTTGAGCCGCCAGAGCTAGAAACACGAGTGGCTATTCTACTGAAGCGTGCGGAAGAGGTTAAGGTAGAGCTTTCATATGATGCTGCATTTTTCATTGCGCAACGTGTACGCTCTAACGTTCGTGAACTTGAGGGAGCATTAAAAAGAGTGATAGCTAATGCTACTTTTACTCAGCGAGCGATTACCGTAGAACTTGTTAGAGAGGCGCTCAAAGATTTACTCGCCTTACAAGATAGGCAGGTTAGTATTAGTAACATTCAAAAGGTGGTAGGCGAGTACTATAAAATCAAAATTGCAGATTTGTTATCTAAACGCCGCAGTCGTTCGGTTGCACGACCCCGACAGGTAGCCATGTCCTTGGCAAAAGAGCTGACTAACCATAGTCTGCCAGAGATCGGGGATGCCTTTGGCGGCCGCGATCATACTACGGTGCTGCATGCTTGTAGAAAAATCAAAGAGCTTTGCGAAATTGATAACGATATTCAACAGGATTTGAAAAACTTACAACGCCTTTTAACCACATAACTGATACAATCATGGCTTTATTTAATGTCGCTGAAGTCGTGATCCCCCACCATTAAGTGAGCGTTCACTCCAAGCTTTTGTGTTGGCTATCTCAACACCTTAAAATAATACGTAAACTTTCTAAAAACAACATAATACCGAATAAATAAAAGGGAAATCGTATGAAATTTTCTGTATCGCGAGAAGCGTTACTTACCCCTTTACAGCTAGTGGCAGGCGTTGTTGAGCGTCGTCAAACCCTACCTGTTTTAGCGAATGTTTTACTGGTTTTAGAGCAGGATACATTGTCATTAACGGGTACTGATCTCGAAGTCGAGATTATTGCTCGCCTACCTTTAGAGTCAACAGCAGATGATATCGGTGAGATAACCATACCGGCTAAAAAGCTAGTGGATATTTGTCGATCATTACCTGATGGCGTTGACATCGAATTTAGTCTTAAAGAAGATCAAAAGCTGGTGGTTAAAAGCGGCCGAAGCCGCTTTACTCTGGCAACGTTGCCAGCAAATGATTTCCCTGCCACAGAAAAAACCGAAGGGGATTTACAGTTTACGTGTCCACAGTCTTTGATCAAACGATTGATTGATCGCACGTCTTTTGCGATGGCGCAACAAGACGTACGTTATTATCTGAATGGCATGCTATGGGAAGTTGAGGGCAATACCCTACGTTGTGT
>JBLHJR010000017.1:0-46774 GCA_047619205.1 Candidatus Endobugula sp.
ACATTCACGCCTAACTTAGCGGCATAAATAGGGTCAAGGGCATGCTCCGCATCTATAAAAGCACAAGTACCTCCGCTCTTCTGCGCCTCGGCAATGACCTGTAATGTCAGTGTTGTTTTACCAGAAGACTCAGGACCATAAATTTCTGCAATTCGCCCTCGTGGCAAACCGCCTATACCCAAGGCAATATCTAAACCTAGTGACCCTGTTGAGATCGCAGGGATCTTAACTAGCTCACGATCGCCCATGCGCATGACAGTGCCCTTACCGAATTGTCGTTCGATTTGGCTTAAGGCTGCTTGCAATGCTTTATCTTTATTTGAATCCATTGTAATACCCTCTTTTGGTCTATCTTTTACTGGTTTTTTACTCAATGTCTTATCCGCTTATAGTTGGCTGTAAATATTCAATGACAGCTACTATACCCAACAATTACTGTATGCGCAACCAGCACTATTGTTTTATACAGTATTTTTATTCGCTAAATCAATGATCCCGCGTAATGCCTCTATAACTGCTTGATTTCGAATTTCTTTTCTATCGCCCATAAACTGAAAACACTGACTAACTGGGATGGCATGCTGCTCTAGCCAACAAATCCATACCGTGCCCACAGGCTTTTCTACAGTACCTCCATCCGGGCCAGCTATCCCACTAATCGCTATGGAAAGCTCTGCATTCGCTGCCTTTAATGCTCCTGTGGCCATCGCCTCAACTACTGCTTGGCTAACCGCACCTTCTATTTCAAACAGCTGAGGATTTACCCCTAGTAACTGCTGTTTAGCACTATTACTATAGGTGATAAAACCCTGAGAAAACCATTGTGAACTCCCAGGAATATCAGTAATTGCCTGCGCAATGCCACCGCCCGTACAAGACTCGGCAGTCGTCACTGTTAGCTGACGTCGCGACAGAGATTGGCCTAATTCGAGGCTGAGGAGATAGCTGCGATTCATAGCTTAACTATAATAATGAGATTAATACAGCATCATTATACGCGGATAGCTGGCTTTGGGTTGAATATAGATTGATCATCCTAAATACCGCAGTGGAATCGTAGCGAGGGTAACTAAGGTGCGGAATATATAGTGATTTTTTGCTTTTTTCGGCAAACTCGTAGCCACCCTACGGGTGTAGCTAAAAAAATGAAAAACGTTGTAGGTTCCGTGCCTTAGACAGCCGCAGTAGATTCAACTGCGGTATTTAGGATCATAGGAGACACAGGGAATAATTGTTGATCACCCTAACTTTGGTATGACCTCAAGCATAAGGTCGTACTGTAGTGCTCAACAGGCATAGACACTTCTTATTGGGATAGTAAAGTAATAGCTTACTGATGATGCGCGTCAAAAATTATGATTTTAATCAATAAAACCAAATAAACGTGAAAAAAGATAGGCTTATAAATAAGAGTAATACGAAGACATAAAAAGAAACTCAGGCTGATGAAAAACAATAGCTCACCACCTTTTTTAGGTTTATCGAAAATGTATTTATACTATATTTTTCTTCAACCCCTAAAAAATCGGGCCGTTCTTTTAAGGAGTAACTCGCTAGGAGGCTGCCCATAAATAGGGATTATTATGACGCTTGACTAGAAAGGTATTCGCTATAGGTGCCTTTAAAACTGATCAGCTCCTTGCCTTTAATTTCGATGATATGGGTCGCTAAGGAAGAAACAAACTCGCGATCGTGACTGACAAATAATAGCGTACCCTCGTAATGCTCTAACGCTAAGTTTAACGCTTCAATCGCCTCCATATCCAAATGGTTGGTAGGCTCATCCATCAGCAGTACATTGGTGTCCATCATCATTAATTTGCCAAATAATAAACGGTTTTTCTCTCCACCCGAGCACACTCGAACCTGCTTTTTAAAATCATCGGCAGAGAATAATAGTCGACCTAAGGTCGCGCGCACAATTTGATCATCATGCTTGGGCTTGCGCCACTGACTCATCCAATCAAATAAATTAATTTCGCTAGTAAAATCTTTACTACTATCTTGAGGGCAATAACCTAAGCTGGCATTTTCTGACCACTTTATTTTACCACTATTCGGTGTTAACTGGCTCATTAGACAGCGTAATAATGTGGTTTTGCCTGCACCATTTTCACCGATGATGGCAATACGTTCTCCCGCATCGACAATGATATTAGACTGATTAAATAAAACTTCGCCATCAAAACCATGAGTGAGATTTTCTAGAATTAGGGCTTGTCGATGGAGTTTTTTATCTTGTTTAAAGCGGATAAAAGGACTGACACGACTAGAGGGCTTAATTTCGTCTAGCTTGATTTTTTCTAACTGTTTCGCACGCGAAGTCGCTTGTTTTGCTTTCGAAGCATTCGCCGAAAAGCGGCTAACAAATTGTTGCAAATCGGCAATCTGCACACTCTTCTTGGTATTTTCTGAGTGTAAGCGCTCTCTTGCCTGAGTTGACGCGCGCATAAAGTCATCATATTTACCGGGATAAACCCGCAACTCACCGTAATCAATATCAGCCATATGCGTACAGACGGCATTAAGGAAATGACGATCATGGGAAATAATGACCATGGTGCTATTACGCTCGTTGAGTACGGTTTCTAACCAGCGAATAGTATTAATATCGAGGTTGTTGGTGGGTTCATCCAACAATAAAATATCAGGATCTGAGAATAGTGCTTGAGCCAGTAAAACACGTAATTTCCAGCCTGGAGCGACTTCGCCCATTAGCCCGTAATGCAATTCTTTTGCAATACCTGCGCCTAGCAAAATTTCTTCCGCTCGACTTTCAGCGGTATAGCCATCCAGTTCGGCAAAATGCGTTTCCAGCTCGGCTACATGCATACCTTCCGCTTCGGTCATTTCTGTCAGAGAGTAAATACGATCGCGTTCTTGCTTGATCTCCCATAGCTCTGCATGCCCCATGATGACGGTATCGACAACACTATAATTCTCAAAGGCAAATTGGTCTTGACTCAATTTACCCACTCGCTCGTTGGGCGAAATAGAGATATTACCTGCGGAAGGCACTAAGCTGCCATCCAAAATTTTCATGAAGGTCGTCTTGCCACATCCGTTAGCCCCAATTAGACCGTAACGATTACCGTTACCAAATTTAACGGATATATTTTCGAATAATGGTTTCGCACCAAACTGCATGGTGACGTTAGCACTGGATATCAAAGCAAAGCCCTAGGTTGGAGTATAAAAAGAGTGATTTTTCAATCGTAAAAAAAAAGCCACCCTGAGGGTGGCTTTTTCTTATAATGGTGGGTCGTGCGCGACTCGAACGCGCGACCAATTGGTTAAAAGCCAACTGCTCTACCAACTGAGCTAACGACCCGAAATTCTGTATTCGGTATTGGTACAATTGAGCTTGCTGCTCAACGAGGCGCACATATTAATGATTACGCGGGAAAACTCAAGCCTTTTTTACATTTATTAATATAAAAACAATAACTTATGTTTAAAGCGCATATATTGTAGGATCTGCAACACCCGCTTGTGCAAAACCCTGCTGCCGAAGCCGACAACTATCACATTTTCCACAAGCCTGACCCTGCGTATTGGCCTGATAACATGAAATAGTATGCTGATAATCGACACCCAAGGCGATGCCTTGCTGAATAATGTCTGCTTTGCTTAAATGAATTAAGGGGGTTTGTATTCGCAGAGGCTGCCCTTCCACACAAGCCTTGGTCGCTAAATTCGCCATGGTCTCATAAGCACTAATGTAGTCTGGCCGACAATCGGGGTAACCGGAGTAATCCACGGCATTCACACCGATAAAGATATCATTGGCCGCCAAGACCTCTGCCCAACCCAGTGCGATCGACAAAAACACGGTATTGCGCGCAGGCACATAAGTCACGGGTATACCTTCACTGGCTTGCTCAGGCACATCAATAGTATTATCGGTTAAAGCCGAGCCACCAATAGTGCGTAGATCTAGAACAATATTTTTATGCTCTTTTGCGCCCATTTTTGCTGACAAACGTTCTGCCGCCACTAATTCCGCTCGATGTCGCTGCCCATAATCAAAGCTTAGGGTATAACACTCATAGCCCTGGCTTTTCGCCATAGCCAGAACTGTCGTGGAGTCTAAGCCTCCGGACACTAATATAACCGCTTTAAGAGAAGAGGCTTTTGAATATTTTTTTGTCATAAATCACTCAAATTTTCTATGCGTATAACGGTAACAAGCCTAATATCCCGGCTTATCACCCCATAGCTCTTTGTGTAATTGCATCTGAAAACGCACGGATAAACGATCAGCTAATATCCACTCCACCAATTCCGCTGGCTTAAGCTGGGTATAAGATGGAGAGAACAGCACTTCTGCTACTTTATCTTGTAGCTGATATTCCTCTAATTTAAACCGCGCCCACTCATAGTCTTGACGGTCACAGAGCACAAATTTTACTTGATCATGAGGGCGTAGCAGACCTATATTGTCATAATCATTACGCGTCACCTCACCGGAAGCGGGGGTTTTTAAATCCATGACGACACTCACCCGAGCATCAATATTACTAATAGACATAGCACCACTAGTCTCTAGAGATACACTATAGCCTCGCTCACATAAACGGCTCAACAAAGTTCTGGCCTCCGGCTGAGCCAATGGCTCTCCACCCGTCACACAAACATGCTGAGTACCATAGCTCACCACTTTTTCGACTAAGGCATCGATACTGAAACGCTCACCACCATAAAATGCATATTCGGAATCACAGTAGTGGCAACGTAATGGGCAGCCCGTCAGGCGCACGAAAACCGTTGGCTTACCTACCGTTTGCGCTTCGCCTTGGATCGACAGAAAGACTTCTGTGATTTTTAATGAGGGGGCATCTTTAGTCATTGAAACCTAGACTGGAAATTGAGAGAGAAAAAATTGATAAAGCGCGGATTATAAAGAAAAAAGCAGTACTAATCTATGCAGGACAGCATGGCAATAAGAAAACACTTGTCGCTTGGAACTAATAACTTTTGGTAATAAACGATTTGGCCAAAGGCGCTACATCTGTGCCGCTAGCCGCTACATCATCTAATATCACTTTAGCTTCTTTTTTCTTACCTTGATCAAAGTAAATCCGTGCAAGCTTAAACTTTGCATCAGGCACTTTTATGTGTGTGGGATATTGAGCAATCAGTTTTTCAAATACACGTGATGCCTCGTCTTTCTTTGCGCCAGCAAACAAAATTTGCCCCTGCCAATAATAAACATTCGGTGTAAATTTACCGTTTGGGTATTGCTGTAAATAGACAGAGAATTTTTTTTGCGCTCCCGCATAATCTTGCTTATCTAACAACAAATCAATGGCATCACTATAGAGTGCATTAGACTGTTTACTATCAAGCGTAATGGTCGTGTTGATGACCGTAGCCGGCAAGCCTGTTGACACACTTACTGGTTGCGGTGCTGAGGATGTCACTGAAGATACAGGACTAGATTGTTGTCGCGCCAGCTCACTGACCCGCTTATCTAAATCAAGGTAATCATCTAATCGCTGCTGTTGTAAACGCTTAAGTTCATAATTTTGTTGTTCTAGCTGGCCTCGTAACTCTTGCACTTCTTGCTGTAACGCCTGTAACTCATACACTACACCCGTATTAGCCGATACGGCTACTGGCTCTGCCACTGAAGGAGATATAGACGACGAATTACGCACTGCTGCTTGCGCAGACACGTTGATCGATAACGAAGACAGAGATAACAGTGCGGCCATGACCGGCAACAACAGTACGAAGTGAGGTTTTACAATACGAAAGTTCAAAGGATACAACAACCGCTATTAATTATTCATAAGAGCATAAGTAGGCCGCCACTCACTATCTTATTGGGATAATGAATGGCGGCCAAAGATTCGCGCTTACTTAATTTCTACGCGACGATTTTGTTGCCATGCATAGTTGTTTGACTGATCCACTGCAGGACGTTCTTCACCGTAGCTAACCACTTCAATTGAAGAAGTCACGCCTTGCGATAAAAGATACGCACGAACTGCTTGTGCACGACGTTCACCCAAGGCAATGTTGTACTCACGTGTACCGCGCTCATCGGCATGACCTTCAAGGCGAACTGCACGAGGCTTAGCTTGTAATGCTGCCGCGTGTGCATTCAACAATGAACGTGAATCAGCACGTAAAGAGGAAGAATCGAAGTCGAAATAAAACACGGTAGCTGTTGGTGCTACAACGCCTGTATCGACAGTACTTTTATCCGAACTAGTAGTAGCGGCAGATGAACCACCTGTTGAGCCATTTTTTGAGGCTGTAGAATCTGGATTTTCAGTTGTTGTAGTAGAACAGGCTGACAGAAATAATACGATAGCACTGATAGTGAATATGGTTTTAATGGTCTTGCAGATCATGGTTTTCTCCAAAAATTTATGACATTTTATTATGTAACTTCCCCTAAGGCGAATAGTAACATACTCTTACTAAAAGACTATAGTTAGTCATGCTTCACCTCTCATACCCGCACTATTTAAAGAAGGGAGACCACGAAGGCTCTCTCACATCGCCCGATGTGGATGGCAATACAAATTTTGTCCCCGCATCCAGAGAAACACTCGCCAATATCCCTTTCCCCTTTGACTTTGTTGCATAAATCAACGAGGCACCATTAGGGGCAATACTAGGGGATTCATCAAGATTTGTTTCTGTGGTTAACACACGCACCTTGCCAGTAGTCAATTCTTGGGTGGCTATATGAAAAACACCTTTGTTTCGATGCACCATAACAATACTCTTACCATCTGGGGTTAGCCGTGCTCTAGCGTTATAGTCACCTTCAAAGGTCAAACGTTGGGGATAGCCCTCTCTAACTGAGGCTAGATAAATTTGTGGTTTTCCGCCTCGATTGGAGGTGAAAATGATATTCTCTCCATTCGCAGTCCAAGTAGGTTCGGTATCAATACCGAAATGATTGGTAATACGCGCAAACTTACGGGTCTGCAAATCTAGTGTATATATTTCTGGATTGCCGTCTTTAGACAAGACCAGCGCTAGCTTTTTGCCGTCAGGTGACCACGCGGGCGCACTATTTAAGCCCTTGAAATTCGTTAACTGCTCACGCTTTCCCGTGAGCAAGTTTTGCATGAAAATCGCAGGCCGATTGGTTTCAAAAGAAACATACACCACGGACTTTCCATCGGGTGACCAAGAAGGTGACAACAGCGGTTCGCTGGATTTGAGTAACACCTGTGGCCTAGCACCATCAATATCCGCACGCATTAGTCGATATTGGTTTAATGACTTTTGCTGTTCTACATAAATCATATCGGTTGAGAAAGCGCCTCGAATACCCGTCAACGTCTCATAGACCACATCGCTTACATGATGCGCCATATCTCTTAAACCGTCGGCATCCGTTACAATAGGCTGGTTAAATAGCACCGTTTTTTGACTAACCACATCGAACAAAGAAAACACTAACTGATAACCTGAGTTTTGCGGAGTGATATGACCGATGAGTAAATACTCACTCCCCACTAAGCGCCAATCACGAAAAACCACATGCTCGGGCAAAGAAGGAAAAGACAGCATATTACCTGCATCAAGGGAGCTAAATTGACCACTACGGCGCAAGTCATTAGAGATAATACTAGCAACATTCTCGCTTAGCTGCTCTTGCCCTGTATAGTGAAACGGAACCACGCTAATGACGGTTGGATTATCGACACCTTTGGTAATACGTATCGTTAGCTCAGCTTGAACTAAGGATGAATAAACTAGCATGCTAGTGATTAACAAAATAAACGATTTCACTGTCTTAAATCCTCTGGACTAAATTCTAAATTAAACACTCGAAAGTATTGTTCAAAAATATGATTGGGTATTTTTTGCAATTCGGGAAAACGCTCTGCCTTTTTAACCGCTCTTATGGCGGAACGATCAAAAGCACTATCACCACTGCTCGTTATCACATCGACGCCAATAACATTACCCGTAGGCACCAACTGAATACGCAAAAACACGCGCATATCATTGCGCGCTGATGGTGGGCGACTCCAATTATCACTTACTTTCTCGTCGATAACACTACTATAAGATTGGGCTATAGTGGCATTCTCTGCCGCTTGCTGATCGGCTCTTATACGCGCATTCTCTAAGGCGATGGTTTGTTGCAATTCTTGCTGGCGTTCTTTTTCAAGCTCTTGTAACAAATCGACTTTACGCTGACGTTCTTGTTTTTTCTGTAATTCCGCTTGTTTATTTTCAGCTTCGGCTTTCTTTTTCGCCAGCTGATTTTTACGCTGCTTTTCGGCTTTTTGTTGTTTAGCACGTTTCTGCGCAGCTAACTTTTTAGCCCGCTGCTGCTTCTTAGCTGCTTGTTGCTTCGCCGTATTATCTTTCACTACTGGCTTAAGAGTAGGCTTAACCGTGGGTTTTGCCTTTTCTTCCAGTTGCACTAACGTAGCTTTAATATAACTAGGCTGCTTAATATTCTCTCTTGGGGTTGCGGCACTCCAGCCCCAGACTACGAGCCATACCAATACGCCATGACCTATCATGCTAATAAAAATGGCAGGCCAAAGCGATCTCATTATTACTTACCTAATCCCAACAAATTAACGCGGTGGCTCGGTAACTAAGCCTACCGACTCCGCACCCGCACCTTGCAAACGACTCATTAATGACACCACCGTTCCATAAGGGACATTTTTATCACCCCACACTAGCACTGGCGTTTTTGGCTTAACCCTCAGCACTTTCGCTACTTGATCAGTAATGGCTTCTAGTGGTTTAACGGATTTTTCATCATCACCGACATTAATGTAATAATTATTCTCGGCATCTACGGAGATAATCAACGGCTCTTCTTTTTGCGGCGTAGGTGAGGAATTTGCCTGAGGCAAATCGACTTGCACGCCCTGCATAAGTAAGGGAGCCGTCACCATAAAAATAATTAATAGCACCAGCATAACGTCGATATAGGGAACGACGTTAATTTCTGCTATGGGCCTTTTTTTGCTTCTTCTAGACGACATGTCGATGCCTATCGCTGCAGCTGACGAATTAGGATAGCAGAGAATTCTTCCGCAAAAGTTTCATAACTATTGGCCAAGTACTCTGCCCGCGCGGAAAAGCGGTTATACGCTAATACCGCAGGAATAGCCGCGAATAAACCCATGGCGGTCGCTACCAAGGCTTCAGAAATTCCTGGCGCCACAGTGGCTAGCGTTGCCTGCGTGGTATTCGCCAAGCCACGGAAAGAGTTCATAATGCCCCAGACCGTACCAAACAAACCAATATAAGGGCTAACAGAGGCAACACTGGCTAAAAAAGGGAGGTTCGCATCTAATTTTTCTTGTTCTCGCGCTAATGCCACCCGCATGGCCCGTTGGGTGCCTTCCATCACTGTATCGGCATCCACTTTATCTTGTTGGCGTAAGCGGGAAAACTCTTTATAGCCTGCGCGAAAGATCATTTCGACACCCTCGACTTTACCTTGAGCCGCTAAGTCATTGCCTTTACGATAAAGCTGAGTCAGGTCGACTCCGGACCAGAATTGATCCTCAAAATCATGTAAAGCAGATTTTACGCGTCCTTGGTAGGTAGCACGCTGGACGATCATAACCCAAGAAATAATGGAAGCTAAAAAGAGAATTAACATCACCAGCTGTACGAGTAAGCTGGCTCCTGCTATCAAGCTGAAGATAGATAGCGTGTTGTCTTGCGCAGTCATAATGTATTGCCTTGCTTATAGCTATTATTAGAGTTTTCCACGAAGGCATTACTCTACCATGAGATGTTTTCTCTGTGTGTGAAAAATAACAATAAACAGGGAAAATAGGCGGCAGCTAAGACAAATATACTTGTACAGATTGATGAATATAACTGGGCAATGCCTGCGGCTTCATTGTATCGCTGACACAAGCAATTTTGGTATTAGCTCGACAAAGTACTTGCTTCCCTATCCGTACCTCCTGCTGAAACACGATATACGAACGCGCAAGTTTGGTAATTGTCGCTGTTGCTAAAACCTCATCATCCAAGCGGGCAGGCGCTAAATACTGGGCATCTAAACTGTGTACCACCAACAGTAAGCCCTCTTCCAAAATTGCCGTTTTACCATAACCTAAAGAGCGCAGTAACTCGGTACGGCTGCGCTCAAGGTACTTGAGATAATTCACATAGTAAACAATACCACCCGCGTCGGTATCTTCGATATAGACACGGATAGGCAACTGAAATTCTTTAGACATAAATAAACCCTAACGCTTTACACAGGAGCAAAAGCCATTATTGAACTGAAGACGTGGGGCTAGATGACGCTCCAGAAATAATAGAAAAGTGATCATAGGCTAATTGGGTCACCATACGTCCTCGTGGAGTTCGTGTCATATAACCCTGCTGAATTAAGTAAGGCTCCAGCACATCTTCGATAGTGTCTCGCTCTTCACTGATCGCTGCCGCTAGACTTTCGACCCCTACAGGGCCTCCATCAAACTTTTCAATCATCGCTAAGAGTAAGCGCCTATCCATATTATCAAAGCCGCGCTGATCTACACTCAACATATTCAATGCCGCATCGGCCACTGCCTGGCTAATTCGACCATCGGCTTTCACCTCGGCATAATCGCGTACACGACGTAATAAGCGATTGGCTATACGCGGGGTTCCACGAGACCGTTTAGCAATTTCTTCTGCTCCGGCCGCCTCCATCTCAACCCCTAACAGCTGCGCTGAACGGCTAACAATATGGGTTAAATCACTCACATTATAAAACTCTAATCGCTGCACAATACCAAAGCGATCGCGTAATGGTGAGGTTAACAAGCCCGCTCTCGTGGTAGCACCCACCAAAGTAAAAGGCGGTAAATCCAGCTTGATAGAACGCGCGGCAGGACCTTCACCGATCATAATATCCAACTGGTAATCTTCCATCGCGGGATACAAGATTTCTTCTATCGCTGGACTGAGGCGGTGAATTTCATCAATAAAGAGTACATCACCCGCGTGTAAATTCGTCAATAGTGCCGCTAAGTCACCGGCCTTTTCAATCACTGGGCCTGAGGTCGTCGTCAACTGCACACCCATTTCGGTGGCGATAATATTTGCTAAGGTGGTTTTTCCTAATCCAGGGGGCCCGAAAATCAAGCAGTGGTCCAATGGCTCTTCGCGTTGTTTAGCCGCCGTCATAAATATTTCCATTTGCTCGCGCACCCTAGGCTGACCAATATAATCCGCTAAGGTCTTAGGGCGAATAGCGCGATCCTGTACATCCTCTTGAGGCTTGGCCACAGGAGCAATGATACGTTCCGCTTGAAGGTCATCTTTTTCTATCATTATTTACGTTGAACCTGCACATTAAACTTCAATCATTACACCACTGTATTTTTGAGCGCTAGACGAATCAGCGCCTCGCTATCAGTCACCGTCTCCGCCTTTTGTGCGGCACTAATCATTTGTGCCGCTTGAGTAGGCTTATACCCCAGTGCGATCAAGGCACTTTCTGCATCCGCCACAATGGCGGATACGGATAGCGATGAGGCTAAAGATATAGAAACACTTCCAGTTCTAGGCTCACTCCCCCAATCCTCTAATCGATCCTTCACTTCAATGATCAAGCGCTCTGCTGTTTTCTTGCCAACACCCGGCACTCTTACCAAGGCGGCTACATTATCACTTTTGACACAATGAACAAAATCATCCGCCGCCATACCAGAGAGAATCGCTAAGGCCATTTTAGGACCCACGCCACTGACTTTAATCAAAGTACGGAATAATAAGCGTTCTTCAAGCGTGTAAAATGCAAACAGCTGGTGGGCATTTTCACTGACTGACAAATGCGTATGCAAAATGACATTACCACCAATATCAGGCAAGGGATAAAAGCTGGTCATGGGTGCCTGCACTTCATAACCCACACCCGCTACATCAATTAACAAATGTGGTGCCTGCTTTTCAATTAAGGTCCCTGATAGACGGCCAATCATATCATTCTCCCTCGACGAAAATGAGTGGCTTGCGCTATCGATACTAAATGCTGATGAGTATTCGCGTGACACAAAGCCACCGCCAGTGCATCTGCCGCATCCTCCTGCGGTGTACCTGATAATTTTAACAATTGCTTAATCATATGCTGTACCTGTGATTTATCAGCACCGCCATTACCGACTACGGCCTGCTTAATTTTCTTCGCCGCATATTCGGCGACAGGTAAATCATGACTTACCGCCGCGACTATCGCAGCCCCTCTTGCCTGCCCTAATTTAAGGGCCGAACCCGCACTTTTAGCCATAAATACCTGCTCAATAGCGACTTGCTGAGGGCAATACTCTTCAATGACTTCACATAGACTGTGGAATATAACCTTCAAGCGCTCTGGCAAAGTATCATCTTTTAAACGAATAACCCCGCTAGCCACATATTCATGCCGGCCAGCAACCGTATTGATAATACCAAAACCGGTCTTACGTGAACCTGGGTCAATACCTAAGATTAATGACAAGAGATACACTCCACTGTTTTTTTATACAGCAGTCTGGGCTAATATTGGAAGAAGGTCAAGGGGGAGATGAATCGAAGGTAAAACCCCCGATAGCTTGGCAAGCAACACCACGGGCTTTACATCTTAATACATTGGCTACTGGCTGTTAACCCAAAATACGCAAGCGGCAACAAACACGATACAAATCGCTACCGCTGCAAAAGAATCAGCGGTGGAATCACCGGTTTCTTTTTTATATTCTTTCATGATGACGTCTTTGACGTCTCCCCAAGATGCATTGTCTTCAAGACCACCGACAAGCGTTGACGCTGTATTTTTCGCAGACATAGATTGAAACCTTTATATATAAATAGAGAGAAAGTTATGTGTATCGAATAATTGTTATCAAAAAGCACTAAATTGCTTACCTATAAGCGCTACAGTATAAACGTGAACATCAGTAGCATGCAATATATCCATCAGCGCGCTTTTCAGTACCACCACAAAGTACGCCGCTATCGGGGTTACGCAAAATAATTTGCCCTCGCCCATAGATACTCGGATCTGTTGCCCATTCAACATGGTGCCCTTGTGATTGTAGTCCATTAAAAATATTTTCAGCAACGCCTGTTTCTAAGCCTACAGTTTTATCGCCAAACCATTGCCAGCGAGGGGCATCTAGAGCGGCTTGTGGGTTCATGCCGAAATCGATCATATTCATGACTACCTGCACCTGACCTTGGGGCTGCATATAAGCCCCCATCACACCAAAGGGACCTACCGCTTGCTGCCCCTTAGTAATAAAACCCGGAATGATGGTATGAAAGCTTTTTTTACCCGGCTGCAAATAATTCGCATGTTCAGGGTTTAACGAATAGTCCGCGCCTCGGTTCTGCAAGGCAATGCCAGTATCAGGCACCACTACACCCGAACCAAAACCATGGAAATTACTTTGAATAAACGATACCATATTGCCATCGCTATCTGCTGTGGCTAGATAAACGGTGCCACCTGAGTTTGGCTTCCCCACTTCTGGAGTTAGTGCTTGCTCACTTATTAAAGCTCGCCGCTGTTCGGCATACTCACCCGACAGCAATGCATCAACCGAGACTGTCATGCAATCTGGCTGTGTAATAAAGGCTTGTCCATCGGTATAAGCTAACTTCATCGCCTCGATTTGGCGATGCAACGTCCGCGCACAATCACGCTGTGAAAAATCAAAACCTTTTAAAATATTTAAGGCCATTAACGCGACCATTCCCTGCCCATTGGGCGGTATTTCCCAAATATCATAGCCGCGATAATTAACACTAATCGGATCAACCCATTCGGTTTGGTAGCCGGCTAAATCTTCTTTACGAAGAATACCGCCGGTCTGCCGCGAAAAGGCATCTATCTTGTCGGCTAACTCGCCACGGTAAAAACTCTCACCATGGGTTTCGGCAATAGAGCGCAAGGTACTCCCATGAGTAGGAGAACAGAATAACTCTCCTGCTTTTGGTGCATCGCCATCCTTAGTAAAGGTATCAAACCATGCCTTTTTAATGCGCTCATCTTCTAGCACCTCGGAAAATTGTTTTGCCGCTCTAGCCCACAATAAACTAGTAGTAGGCGAAACCGGAAAACCCCCTTCGGCTATATCAATGGCAGGCTGTAAAAGTTCGGCAAAGTCTAATTTCCCCCACCGCTTGCTTAACGCTGACCACGCGGCAGGAATACCGGGAACGGTCACTGGCAGCCAACCGTATAGCGGCATTGTATCTGTACTTGAGTAGCCATGCTCCGCGAGCACTGCTGGGGTCAAACCTTGAGGCGCCGTTGAACTCGCATTTAAACCATGCAGCGTTGACTTTATCCATACCAAGGCAAAGGCATCACCACCAATGCCACAACCCGTGGGCTCTACTACGGTCAACATGGCTGCTGTTGCTATGGCAGCATCAATCGCATTACCCCCACGTTTTAATATATCTACGCCTATCTGTGCGGCTAACGGGTTGGTCGTTGCCACCATGCCATTATGGGCATAAGTAGCATTACGTTGTGATGAATACGGATACGCTAAGGGATCATTATTGTAGATCATAGTTATGACTCAAATTAAAAATTAGAAAAGGGGGACGCTATAAATAAAATACTAATTTATTATCTGCCAGCAAACCATCACGAACCCATTGAATATGTAATCGCTAATGATATAGCGCGTCGCGATAAGACAATGAAATAGACTCTTTGATTAAATCACCGTGCATTGGCTCTAGCTGGGATAGCAACTGTTGGCGTATTTCATCCCTCATATCACTGGCTTTTACATAGTCTTCAGTTTCTTTTAAATCTCGATACCAACGATAGATTCGTGAATGCACTCGTCAGCGATATAAGATGGGCAATACTCTGATCAGTGAAATCATTAATGCTATTAAAGGGATTGAAAATACTTTCAGAGACCTTTGCACGAAAGCTATTTTACTTTCATGCGGCGTTATCAGCGTACTCAATCGGTCATTTATACGTATAAACCCCCTCTTTCCCTGCGCTTATGCCTTGCCTGAATGCACAAACATCTTCCGTGCAACGGTCTCTTTCAATGGATTAATTCATACGGCGACCCCGAAAGGTAAGTAGCGTTGCAACAACGGTGGAGCATGAGCAAAAAAGCGTTTAGCACTAGCATCAATAGGAAAATCCACATAACGCTGCGAGGGGATCTCACTCCGCGCCTCCAATATTCTACCTGCATCATGCACCTTTTCAAACACCTGTATTAGCAAAGCTACCAACGCAGGATGTATATTTTCATCTGCTACTAAAGAAGCCGCTGCGCTGCTTAAATTAACATCTCTAGCAGCAAGGTTATGTTTGAAATCTTCTACTCCCTGCGGCAATTCAGTGGATGACAAAAAACGATAACGTCGGGCATAAGCTTTTGCTCGTTCAAAATCAAATGGTATTAGCGACGACTCTAAAAGCAATTTTTATACTAATGGTGCCTCGACAGAAGAAACCAATGTGCGTTTATTTTTTAGACGCGCAGTATTTTGATTAACACTATTACTGCGCTGGCCGGTGCCACTCTGCACAAAAGCAATATCAACCTCACCTGACTGTAGGTGCCGAACATTATCAATAGAGCCTGCAGTATTAACGATAGTCAGTTCAATGTCTGCTCCGCAAGCAAGGCTTTATACTCTTGTGCATAGGCAAAATAAGCGCCTGAAGCACTACCGGTAGCCATAGTGATCGACGTAGGAGGGCTCGGTTTGACCAATTGAAAGGCTAATACCAAGCCCCCCACTATCAATAAAAATCCTAAACCAAAAATACGTAGATGTTATTTCATAAACCTATCGTGTTCGTGCTGCATCACCTAGCATGATGCACATAAGCAGCAGTAGAATATGCGTTGCGCTAGGAGGCTAATGTCAATTTTACATGATCATTAATCAGCGAAGTTATTGACGTTTGTGCTGCGCTCTACAAACTATCGTTAAACCCAAGAGCTATAGTCTTCCTAGCAATGCCGCCGGGTAGACTTTTATGATCTAACTACTTGTTTAGGTATTTTTTAGATTCAATAATGGTTCATTTCGTGAGAAGATGAAAAATACTCCTAGACTTTGTGATGCTCCATGACAACTGACACCGCCTGCCCTCACAATAAGGTTATTACTTGTAACGATTGCCGCTTATCTTCCCTGTGCCTGCCTTTAGGATTTACTCAATCAGAACTCTCTGAAATTGATAATATTATTACGCAACGCCCTCTGCTACAAAAAGGTGATTACCTTTATCGAACTCATGCTACATTTGAGTGCATTTATGTTGTGCGCTCTGGCTGTATAAAAACCGTGATGACAACAAAGTTAGGAGAAGAAAAGATAACCGGCTTTTACCTACCCGGAGATATTGTGGGCATTGAAGGTATCGGGGAAGATATCTACAACAATTCTGCGATTGCCCTAGATACTTGTAGTGTCTGTAAAATTCCATTCGATCACATGGAGTCTTTAGCCGTAAAAATGCCTGATTTACAACGGCATATTTTTAAAATAATGGGGCGTGAAATTGTCTCTGACCAGCACGCAATGATGATTCTCAATAAAAATAAAGCGGAAGCCCGTATAGCCGGTTTTTTATTAAGCTTATCGAGCCGCTTTCAACGCCAAAAACTTTCGTCGACACAATGGGCGCTGCCGATGTCTAGAGGGGACTTAGGTAACTATCTAGGACTTACTATAGAAAGCGTTAGCCGTGTTTTTACTCGACTACGTAAACAAGGCGTTATTCAGATTAACAAACGCGAAGTGATCATTAGTAATCTTGCGCAATTACAAATATTAGCGTCTATTGACAGCATCTAAAGTTTACGGCTGTAGAATATAATGATAGTTTAAATGATAGCTTTCGCACCTAAAACCCGCTCATTTCAACGTCTCGATTTCATGCTCTCGCTTATCTTGCTCGGCATCCATATCAAACTGCTTTTTCGCATACTTACCAAGATACACCATCAAGCCAACAACAATGGCTATGCCGACCAAACTAAAAACAATTACGCCATCGATATACATTCTCTGCCTCCATAGTTTAACCATTAACAGACAAAGCTAGCATAATCAAAACAGCGTAAAAAACGGTTGATTTAAATCAAGTTTGCAACGGATCGTTGATAGTTAACCTACAACTGACACATCTATTACTACACACTAAATACTTCTAATACACACTAACGTCACAGCACTTGCTGCGCCGCAGCCCATAATTGCGTCGAACGATTACCCGTTCGACAGTAAGCGTGAATACGCTTTCCACTGGCAACTAACTCAGCAAACGCCTGAGCTTGCTCAGCCTGCATTTGACCGCCAGCAAAAGGAATATTGACTATAGCTAAGCCACCAGCTTGCGCAGCGGCTGCAATTTCGGCATAGCTAGGCTGCCCGTCAACTTCATTATCCGGGCGGTTGCACACTAGCACCTCAACACCCTGTGCAATGAACCCTGCAATATCATCAGCACTAACCTGCCCTGAAACGGAAACCTGCTGATCCAGACTATTTGTATGCATAGATTCTCTTCTTATAACTGTAGAAATTGTTTAATTTTGCCTTTTAATACCAGTTGCAGTACTAAACTGCGCACTAGTAGATTTAATCCTAGGCTTTTCATAATGAGACGTGAACGACTTTTTAAACGTGTATATAATTTTTCACGCGTTTCTTGCGCAACATCTGCCATGCTAGCGTTACGCAATGCCGACATGGTTTTTAGTTCTGCTTCGAGCACAGTATTATCCAGCAGATCAATTTTTAACGGTAATTGATTGTCAGCGCCTTGCTGTACGCTAGTGATAATATGATTAATGGTTTGACGCGCTTTGAGACGACCTACTAGATAATCATGTTTGCGAAAACGAACATCGAGAAAACCAAAAAAGGCAGCAATAGGTGAACTAGCTAACTCTGCAGCTTCGGCGGTAATGGTATAGATACTCATTTTATCTTTACCCGTTAAATTGGCATTGACTTCCATCACCAAAATCGAATTTAACCATACCATTTTTTGCTCGTCACTCATGGATACATCATCAGCAATATAACGACTAAACGTGTCTTCTGCTCGATTATAGTCTTGCTGATAGTTGCCATCATTTTCTATATAGAGTAATTGGCAGAATTTCTCAGACGTGGTACTCATAGCATTCAATTGCTCTGCATCCGCGGTTAATACCACTTCAAGTAAACCCTTGGCGCGACGGTGCAGCTTATCTATTTCACCATTCACATTATCCGTTTGCACCCAATCCTGAAAACGACTATTGCTAAGAATGCTTTTAACAATTTGTCCCATCGACTGCACCATATTGGCACTTTCAGCACTAAAAGCATAATCAGCACTGCTGGTTTTCGCATCGGGAGAAATATAAAAATAAAAACGCTTGTCGGCATCCGCTGCACTACTATCAACCCGCCGCGATAAGTCACGCGCCAAACCTAATGGATAATTATTAAAAATACCCCCATCGGCATAGGTAAATTGACCGTTAAAAAGACCTGCCCAGTTTTTTGCACCCAAGCCTTTATAATCCAAGGTATCCCATTCGCGCTTTACAGGAATAGGTCGAAAGGCTAATGGGAAAGCTCCGCAAGCACGACCTGCGGTCATTACTTCCGTCCAATAATCTACATTATCACACTGCTGATTTACTTCGGTGGTGTAACGATCTTGGTTACGCGTTTGAACAAACGTCCCCTGCCCCATGCCAGAAGCACTACTAGAAAAGATAGGTAAGTCATAGTCAACGCCATTAAGATTCGATAGCGCAAGACCCAACTGGATGGTTTTAGCGGCGGCAGGATGAGGATTAACGTCTGGATTTGGTTTTTCATATCGGGTTAAAAATACATACTTTGCGTTATCACCAATACGATTAGAAGAGAGCAGAGATTTACTCGGATCATCACCCAAGTTAGGATTTAACAAATCATCAATATCTACACGATTAACCCATACATCGTAGAGACTATTTTCGATGGGATCTTCTAAAGCCGCTCCGTCATACAATAGTTTTTGCGCTATCATCGCTGCCGTCATACCACCTGCACTCGCACCACTAAGCACATCTATTTCAATACGCGCATCAGGGTTAGCTGCATTATGTAGTTTAACCGCATTGATCAATTCATAAACCGTGCCCGACTCATACGACCCTAAACTCACAGCTCCAGAAATCGCAATCGCTATTTTATGTGTCATGCTTAATCATCCTTTATTTATTTTATGTTGTGAACGAAATTATATTCTCTTTAGCTTAATGAATATACCCGTAGCGCTTTAGCTAGCAGAAGAAAAAACGCGAATTTCCTTACCTAGCACAGGGGCATCGGGAATTAATTGAGATAACAGCAAAGAGAGTACCGCTAAGGCTGCACCCAGAAAGAATACCAAACTGTGGCTATACAACCATACCAAACCTAACAGCGCAGGTAATACCACTGCTGCGATATGATTAATGGTAAAACTCACACCCGCGGTAGACGCAATATCAGCAGGGCGAGCTATTTTTTGAAAATACGTTTTTATGGCAATGGCGAAAGCAAAAAAGAAATGATCCAGAATATAAAGAGCACCAGCAATGGTCGCATCCTCTACCAGTGCATAGGCAGAAAATATAATAATTAAACCAATATACTCAATCGTCAATGCTCGACGCTCACCAATGACACCAATTAACTTGCCAATCTTTGCCGCAAAAAATAAATTAAATACATAATTCGCTAAAAACAATAATGCAATAGACGCTGCAGAATAATTAAACTTTTCAACTAGTAAAAATCCTGCGAAAACAACAAAGATTTGTCTCCGCGCACCACTTAAGAAGGTGAGCAAATAAAACAGCCAGTAGCTCTTTCTTAACACCAAGTGTTTATGCTGCTCAACTTTACTGGGGAATTGCGGAAAGCTTACCCAAATAGCGAGGATAGTGATCATGCCTAAACCACCAAACAAGGTATAGATGGTGCTATAGTCGACAGCAAAATGCTCCAACATTAACCACATAGAGCCAAACACTAGAATAGAGGCTCCCGCTCTCACTGCTAAAGACTTGCCCATAAAATGTGCAGTATCTTTTTTATCGACCCACTGCAATATTAACGATTGATGGATAGTTTCAAAGTAATGAAAACCTACCGACATAATCACCGTCGTCACATACAAGCCTACCACCGATGGAAAATATCCCGTTAGTAACACGCCCACAGACAAGGTCAATAATGACATCATAGCGAAACGCTGTTCGCGTATAAACAGCAACACCCATACCGCAGTAAAAGCTAAAAAGCCCGGCACTTCTCGCAAGCTTTGTAGAATACCAATTTCTTTGCCGGTAAATTCCGCGGCCTCTTTACTAAAGTTATTAATTAACGCCATCCACGTTGAAAAAATCAATGGCATCACAAAAGCCATTAATAACAGTAAAGTAAAAGGGGTACACCAATGCTTAGGTAACCTCATAAATAACTCACAGGCCACTTCATAGAAAAATCTGGTGGGGTAGTTAGGGCGCCTCGAACTAGAGACACGCTTTACAGCGAGCGAGAAAAAACTATATTCAATCGAGCTTTGAAGCCCAAATCGCTAATTTATGCTTCATGGTTTGCTGGGAAATTTGATCTTCAGGTATTGGCTGGATCACGTTATCGTGCACCAATAAACGGTAAATATATTCGATTTTTTCATTTGCGGAGTCAGTAGCCTCGAACTCTACAACACCGCGTGCCTCTCCGTATTTCACCCCTTCGACAATCGCTCTTTTGACCAGTTCTTTCTCATTTTTTAGTTTTTTCATGAAGACCTCTAATCTTATTAGCTCTGATTTTATTACCTTTGACGTGATAACAAAAGTGGAACATTAGAAATAATGACGAACTATCATTTCTAACACCCCATCTTTTACGCCTTAGGTCGAACTGGCCGGTTTCTCTGCTAGCTTAATATTCAACTCACGCAACTGCTTACGGCTAACTAAGCCTGGTGCGTCGGTCAGAACACAAGCAGCGGTTTGTGTTTTCGGGAATGCAATAACATCACGAATCGAACTGCTGCCCGTCATCAACATAATTAAACGATCAAGACCAAAGGCTAAACCACCATGCGGTGGAGCACCATATTGTAGTGCATCCAGTAAGAAACCAAATTTCTCTCTTTGCTCTTCTGCTTCGATACCTAAAATTTCAAACACTGTTTGCTGCATTTTAGGATCATGAATACGCAGCGAACCACCGCCTAACTCAGTACCGTTTAACACCATATCATAGGCGACTGATAATGCTTCACCTGGGCTAGCTACTAATGCTTCTGACGTACATGCGGGTGCAGTAAAGGGATGGTGCAATGATGTCCAACCTGATTCTGTTGCTTCAAACATTGGAAAGTCGACCACCCATAAAGGCGCCCACGCACAAGTATACAAGTCTAAATCTTCACCCAACTTACAGCGTAATGCGCCTAAGGACTCAGTAACAACCGTAGCGCTATCAGCACCAAAGAAAATCAAATCGCCATTTTCAGCGCCGACACGCTCTAGAATAGCGGTACGCACATCATTTGGTAAGAATTTAACAATAGGTGACTGCAGACCATTTTCTACATCGGCTTTATCATTCACTTTGATATAAGCCAAACCTTTTGCGCCGTAGATACCAACAAATTTAGTGTAGCTATCAATTTGCTTACGGGTCAGCTTATCATTGCCGCCTTCAATTTTTAATGCGGCAATACGCCCCTTAGGATCATTTGCAGGGCCAGAGAACACTTTAAAATCCACTTTAGTCAGCAAATCTTTAATGTCGACCAACTCTAATGGAATCCGCAAATCAGGCTTATCTGAACCGTATCTAGCGATAGCTTCAGAGTAAGACATACGAGGGAAATCACCAAAATCAACGCCCATTTGCGAGTTAAACAAGGACTTGATCATATCTTCTGTGATGGACATGATCTGCTCATCACTCATAAATGAAGTTTCTATATCGATTTGAGTAAATTCTGGTTGACGGTCTGCGCGTAAATCTTCATCACGGAAGCATTTAGCAATCTGATAGTAACGATCGAAACCAGACACCATTAACAACTGTTTAAAGAGTTGTGGCGATTGCGGCAAGGCAAAGAATTTACCCTCATGGGTACGTGAAGGCACCAAGTAATCACGCGCACCTTCTGGTGTGGCACGGGTGAGGATGGGCGTTTCAATATCGAGAAAGCCATTATCATCCAAATAATTACGTATAGCCGTGGTCACTTTAGAACGAATACGCAGATTGTTTTGCATTTCTTGGCGACGCAGATCGATATAACGAAACTTTAGTCGTACATCTTCGCCAACCGTACCGTGCTCGTTTAACGGAAAGGGTGGGGTTTCCGCGCTATTGAGAATCGTTAGCTCGGTACCATAAACCTCAATTTCACCCGTAGACATATTCTTATTAACATTAGCGCTACTACGTGCACGTATCTTGCCAGTCACTTGCAGCACATATTCACTGCGCACTTTATCCGCTAGGGCAAAATTTTCTTTGCCATCTGGATCAAAGACGACCTGTACGATACCGTCACGGTCACGAAGATCGATAAAAATGACTCCGCCATGGTCGCGTCGACGGTCAACCCAGCCACATATAGTAACGGTTTGGTCAATAAATTCGCTGTTAAGCGCACCACAGTATTCACTGCGCATAGTCTATTCCTGTTAATAATTAATTATGATACGTTTACGTATTAGTTGCTTGCTTAGCACTAGCCTTAGGTTTATCCGCTGGGGGTTTATCCACTGGGGGTTTATCTGCTGAGGCTGGCTTAGGCGTCGTTGCGGTGGTATCAGCCACCAAATTCTTCTTCTTCCCTGATTTAAAGTCCGTTTCGTACCAACCACTACCCGCTAAACGAAAGCCTGCTGCCGATACCTTTTTGACTAGGCTCGGTTGTTGGCATTCGGGGCAGTCGGTCAGTGCTGTATCTACCATTTTTTGCAGAGCTTCAAATTCATGCTGGCAATCGCCACACTGATATTCATAAATAGGCATTCTATTCACCATCATCACTGTTTTTACGGGGCGCCGATTATAACCTACACACCTAAAGCCATAAACCTCCAAATGCTCTTTTTTGTGCTATAAAAAAGGGCGCGCACGATATATGTTCGAGTCCTGTACACAGAAACCGCTTAATGAATAAGAAATTTTTCTTTAAATGGGGTAAGCCCCTAAAAAAACAGTCTTTTTACTTGATGCCAACGGGATAATGCTTTATAAATTGCACCCATGTTAACCCTAGGGTATACCTAGCCACGACACTACCAGCCTAATGCTAAGAATTCACTATACAAGGACACGATCATGGCCACTAAAAAAGCTGCTGCAACTAAGGCTCCCGTTGCAAAAAAAATCAAAGCTATTACTGAGCGTTACACCAAAACTCAGATTGTTACCCAAATAGCCGACAACACTGAACTGACAAAAAAACAAGTTCAATCCGTACTGGATGAGCTAAGCGATGTGATCGAAGGTCATATCAAAAAACGCGCATGTGGTGAGTTCGTATTACCCGGTTTAATGAAAGTGGTTACCGTTAAAAAACCTGCTCGTAAAGCGCGTAAAGGTATTAACCCGTTTACAGGTGAAGAAACTACATTCGCCGCTAAACCAGCCAGCAATGCCGTTAAAGTTCGTCCGCTGAAGAAACTAAAAGAAATGGCTGAATAAACCTTCTTTAGTACGTCTTCAGTGCATCATCATTTGAGATCGGGGTTCGCCTCAATCTCAAAATTCACACGCGCATTAGACAAACCCTGCTGCAACAATTCTGACCTACGCTGCAACTCACACCCCTGATACTCAAGCGGCGCCACCTCTCCCCAAATCGGTTTTGGCCAAGCTTTATCACCTGCAAATCTTGCGATATGATGTATATGCAGCTGTGGCACCATATTACCCAAGGCCGCCACATTCATTTTTATTGGCTGGAAAGCTTCTTCCATCACCTCTGCTAGCGCACAAGACTCATCTAGTAACTGACGCCGATCAGCTATCGATAGATGATGAATCTCTCGAACCCCCTCCTGTCGAGGCACTAAAATACACCAAGGGTAATTCGCATCTTTTGCCAGCAAGACCAACGATAATGGCAAGCGACCCAGCATATAGGTATCCGTAGACAAGCGAGAATGAAGTGTAAACATAGTTTATCTGTACCTTAGTAATAATCTCTCATAGAATACCTCCTTTTCAGGTTTAGTCATATCTCTAAGGATAATCCTACATGCGCGCCAGTCGTTTTTTAATGTCCACTCTCAAAGAAACCCCGGCAGATGCCGAAGTCATCAGCCATCAACTCATGCTACGTGCCGGGTTAGTGCGCAAATTAGCGTCGGGGCTTTATAGCTGGTTACCGCTAGGGCTGCGCGTACTGCGTAAAGTCGAGCATATTATTCGTGAAGAAATGAACAATGCCGATGCACAAGAAGTCCTCATGCCTGTAGTACAGCCCGCAGAGTTATGGCAAGAGTCTGGTCGCTGGCAGCAATATGGGCCAGAATTGCTCCGCATTAAAGATCGCCATCAAAGAGAATTCTGCTTAGGCCCCACTCACGAAGAAGTCATTACCGACTTAATTCGCGGGGAAGTGAACAGCTATAAACAGCTGCCCGCTACTTTTTACCAGATCCAAACCAAATTTCGCGATGAAATTCGTCCACGCTTTGGCGTCATGCGCTCGCGTGAATTTATCATGAAAGACGCCTATTCTTTTCACGCCAGCCAAGCATCGCTGCAAGACACCTATGACGGCATGCATCAGGCCTACTGTCAAATCTTTGATCGCATTGGCCTAGACTATCGCCCAGTACTGGCAGATACGGGCTCTATTGGTGGTTCAGGCTCGCACGAGTTTCACGTTCTTGCTAGCAGCGGCGAAGATGATATTGCCTTTAGCAGCGGTAGTGATTATGCCGCTAACGTTGAGTTGGCAGAAGCGATAGAAACGAGTGAACGGCAAGCGGCAAGTATTGAGCTGCAAGAAGTGGCGACACCTGATCAACATAGCATTGAAGAGGTCAGTGCTTTTTTAGCCATATCGCCAGCACAAATACTAAAAACATTAATTGTACTAGGCAAAGCAGACGAAGAAACTGGCGAACAAGCTTTGATTGCACTCGTGCTTCGCGGCGATCATCAACTCAATGAAATTAAAGTAGAAAAATTAGCGGGTATTGCCCAACCATTATGCTTTGCTGATGAAGCCGCCATAGAAACGGCGCTAAATTGTAAAGTAGGTTCAATAGGGCCAAAAGACCTGCAGATGAAAACCTATGTCGACCGTAGTGCAGCGGTACTCAGTGATTTTGTTTGTGGTGCTAACAAAGATGGCTTCCATTTTACCGGTGCCAACTGGGGACGTGATATAGCAGAGGCCGAAGTTGCCGACATTCGCAATGTCGTTATTGGCGATCCGAGCCCTTGCGGCAATGGTACCGTGGATATTAAACGCGGTATCGAAGTCGGCCATATCTTCCAATTAGGCACTAAATATAGCGAAGCAATGAATGCCAAGATACTCGATGTGAAGGGTAAATCACAAACCATGACTATGGGCTGCTATGGCATAGGGGTGACTCGTGTGGTCGCTGCAGCGATTGAACAAAACCACGATGACAATGGCATTATTTGGCCGGCCTCCATTGCGCCGTTTCACATTGCACTCGTCCCCATTAATGCGCATAAATCTACCGAGGTAAAAGAAAAGTGCGACGAGCTTTATGAGGCATTGCAGGCCGCCGGCTACGATGTGCTGTATATGGACGAAGCCAAAGCACGCCTAGGCGTAATGTTAGCGGATACGGAACTGATGGGTATTCCTCATCGTCTAGTTGTTGGTGATCGCGGTTTAGCCAGCGGCAGTATTGAATATAAGGGTCGTCGTGATGCGGAAAAACAAGAAATCCCCGTAGAGAACGCGGTTGAATTTATCAAAGCACTGACTAATAAATAATAGTCAATAAGCACTTACCCATAAGTAATAGGGCGACACGATGCAAGCAGCTCTCACACTAGCCACGTTTATAATAATAAGCCTCGCTAATGTGAGTATCTGCTTTGCAAAGCCATCTTCTTCCACGCAGCAAAAAATCGCCGACACAGAACTAAAAAAAGCCCTAAAAGAATCCATTAACAGCGCAGAAAGTTTTACCGATCGCTATGATGCAGAAGTGTGGTTAGTGGCCTCATCAGAAAAACTCAAGCGTTATATCAAAGACCCAAAAGAACGCCTGAGCATTTTACAAAAAATACACCACGCTGCCACGCGCGCAGAATTAGAACCCGAGTTAGTATTGGCAGTGATCCAAATCGAAAGCGCCTTCAACCCCTACGCCGTGTCGCGAGTCGGTGCTCAGGGGATGATGCAAGTCATGCCCTTCTGGAAAAAAGAGATAGGCCGACCCGAAGATAATCTCATCGACCTAGAAACGAATTTGCGCTACGGCTCCATCATTCTTAAGCATTATCTAGATCGTGAAAAAGGCCACTTTGCCAATGCCTTAGCTAGATATAATGGCAGCTATGGGAGTTATAAATATTCCAGAAAGGTAATGGATGCTTGGCTAGATTATTGGCGGTGACAAATAGGCTGAGACAATATAATAATATGCTGGCACCAGAGCCGAACCTTTATCAGCAGCTTAACCTCGCTTCCTCACTTCTGTAATTTGCTCACCCGCTACGCCCCAATTATCTGTATTCACTTCATCAATCACCACAACCGTAGTGGCAGGATTTTTACCTAAGACATCAACCAGCAATTGCGTAGCGCCAGCAATTAACTCTTGTTTCTGTTGCTTCGTTACACCTTCATCGGTAATACGAATATTAATATAGGGCATCGTTATGTCTCCTGACTAAACACTATTTACTACCGGGTCACTTGAAAACAATACACTCCATTTCAGGCGCGCTGTGAATATGTCCCTATACGCTCAGCTTCGGCATCCATGCCTCAGATGGCCTGAAACGGAGTGTATTCTCTTCAAGCACCCTGCTAATAACCTACAAAAACATCGCTGCCGCACTAGCCGCTAAGGTCATTACAAATAAAAACCACTTCATGACTTTTTGGCTGATTTCTAAGGATATTCTGACCGCTATGGCTGCACCCACCATGCTGCCCACGGCTAATACGAGACCAGGGATCCAGCTGATCAAATCATCGATAATAAAAATAATCAACGCCAGTCCTGTAAATGCACCAGTACAAATAAGTTTAAGGGCATTACTTCTCACTAAGTCATACCTTAGCGTACCTGCCAATGCAGTAATCAATAAAAAACCCACTCCCGCTTGTACAAAACCCCCATAAATACCCGCAATAAATAAAGCGACCCAAGCTAAGGGCCTATCTTTGATTTTATAACTTGCGGTACCTTCGGGTGGGGCGATCATTGACGGAAAAACCAGGATTAAGAAAGCCACGCTAATCATCGTACCGAGCAACAATGGTTTGAGTAATGTGGCGGGTAATATGGACGCTAGAATAGCACCCACTACACCACCGATTAAGGTCGGTAGCAATACCGGGAATAGGTCGTCACTTTCAATTTTTCCATGTTTTTGGTAGCCTTTAATACCCACCAAACACTGTAAAAACACCCCCACACGATTGGTCGCATTAGCAACGTCAGCAGGCATGCCGGTTAACATTAAGGCGGGTAAAGTAAGGTTGGAACCTCCGCCTGCCAAGGTATTGATAACTCCAGCAATCAAACCTGTAATCACGAGAATAACAAAATAACTAAGAGAGTAATCCATAAATGCCTTTTATTAACACATAATTCTAGCAACGGCAGTTAACTCACGAAAACCCACATAAGTTTTTTCGCGTCAATTACTGTTTCTAAGATAATCAATAGGTAAGAGTGCTTGGATGCTGCTAGAAGGTCAAGAGAAAAAGCGGGGACTAAATAAATTTATTCAACACATGAGTCAACTCTTCTAATGTATCATCAGGGAAAAGTAATAAGAGATCACAACTAAAGGGATGGTTTTCGATATGATAATTAATTTCAACGCTAACCAATTGGTGAGAGCTGGCAATCGCTTCCATTTGTATGGACTCTAGGGGGACACGCATACTATTAATACTAGGGGAACCTGTCTCAACAGGATTTTCAATCATTTCGCCTAAGCGATCAAAGCAGGTTTTATTAATCGTCTCACATAAATCATGTAATAATTGTTTGATGCCGTCATCATCTTGCAACGAGCGACCCGTAAATCGAGCTAAATCGGTGATACTTTCATCGTTGATGACAATTAAGGCATAGCAATTTAATCCACTAAATTTAAATGACTGACTGACTGAAGATAGCCGCTCATAGCCTTCGACTTCCTTTAGCGAATCCATTAGCTCCATAGAATCGACACAGCGAATACAAGGTATGGGTAAATTAACAAAGGCATCCGTAAAGCTAGCTAACGATTCGGCTGCTGCTCCCATGGCAACATTAGTTAATTCTTGCAAACAATCACGTTGATCTTCACTTAATGGAAGCGATAAGCTCATAGAGCGCCTCTTGTTGATCTGTTTTTTTGGTCTATTTTTTAACCTAGCGTCAAATAGTCACTGCAGCGTTTAACTTTCCATTAATCCGTATTCAGTCAACACCTCGCCTAGCTTTTCTTTACTCACGGGTTTTTTAATGAAGTCAATCGCACCCAGCTTCAGTACTCGATCACGAGCCTCCGGCTGTATATCGCCAGAAATTACTACCACCATGGCATTTAAGCCTTCGTTGAATACATGCTCTAACACACCATAGCCATCCATTTCTGGCATGGTCAGATCCAAAAAGACCATTTCACCTTTACCCTCGCGAATAGCAGAGAGCCCTTCGACACCATTGGTCGCAAAGGTAATATCCACGTCCCAGCCATCAGGCAAGGAACGCGCCACCTGTTTACGCGCCATATTGGAGTCATCACAGATTAATAGAGGTATTGCCATAAGTCTCACACAATCAGTCAATTTCAAAGGATGTAGCATTAAATCCTGACTCAGGAAGATGCTGTTTTCTTAAGTATAGACATAAATTCACAATCACAGCACTTTTTTAATATTAATGAATAAATATCTCTCCGTGCTTGGCTATATAGCTTTTGGAACTAAAACGAATTAATTCAGCAAATTACCCATAAACTGTATAAAATCACCACCAAAATACATTATTCCGCAGGGAACTCACTCCATGACGACGATTTACCATAATCCACGCTGCTCTAAATCGCGACAAACATTGTCATTAATCGAAGCGCAAGGCATCTCGCCGACTATTATTCATTACCTTGATACCCCACCCGATGCCTGCACTCTTACCCAAATCTTACAAAAATTAGGCTTAGGTGCACGAGAGATCATCCGTACTGGAGAAGCCGCTTATAAAGAGCAGCAACTTGACGATGCTTCACTCAGTGAAACGGCGTTAATTGAAGCAATGATTGCTTTCCCAAAATTAATTGAACGCCCCATTGTTGTCAAAGGTGAAAAAGCGATATTAGGCCGCCCCCCAGAAAATGTGTTAACACTACTGACATAAGTATAGAAAACGTAGAACTCACCACCCACAAAGATGACTGTAGCCATGAATAAATCGTATATCCTCATTTTGTATTACAGCACTCATGGAGCCACAGAAAAGATGGCTCAGCAATTAGCTCGCGGCGTTGAAAAAGCCGGCTTAGAAGCGAAATTGCGTACGGTTGCCAAGATATCAACGGAATGTGAAGCGGTATCACCAAGCATCCCTGCTGAAGGCGCAATTTATTGCACAGAAAGTGATTTTCGGGACTGTAGTGGTTTACTGCTTGGTAGCCCAACTCGTTTTGGCAATATGGCAGCACCGCTAAAATACTTCTTAGATGGCACTAGCAGCCAATGGCTGAGCGGCGATTTAATCGGCAAGCCTGCGGCAGTCTTTACCTCCACAGGTAGCTTGCATGGTGGTCAGGAAAGCACCCTTCTCAGCATGATGTTACCGCTATTACACCACGGCATGTTAATCACTGGCTTGCCTTACAGCGAGCCTGAACTAATGTCGACCCAAACAGGCGGAACGCCTTATGGTGCATCCCACCTTGCAGGCAGTAATAGTAACAATGCATTGAGTGATGATGAAATCGCTTTATGTCGAGCACTAGGCGAACGTGTGGCGACTATCGCACAACAGCTACTAGCCTAACTTACGACTACAAACCTAGAAAAAGAAAAGAGAGAGATTCATGCCTATACCACTCCTGACCAACAACAATAAACTCAACGTTATCTTAGCGTCTACTTATATTGGTTATATAGGCCTACTCGCGCTATTTAGCTATACCTACATCAGCAATAGTAACCACTCGTGGAAACTATTGCTATTTCAATCATTCCCCCTACTCATCGTACTTCCCGGCATAGCCAAAAAGCACCACCGTGCTCACAGCTGGTTGTGTTTTATTATTTTGGCGTATTTTATGGCGTATGTGGTAGAAGTGGGTTCACCACTAGGAGAATTAACGGACTGGGTAGGTCTAACACTTTCGGTCATCGTATTTGTAGGAGCGATGATGTCTAGCCGCTATTTACAGCGGCTTTAACCTTTCTATATTCGCTATCCCTTAATTAAGGATTAAATAGCGCATCATCATCAAGATATTGCCTACGATCAATATTATGCAAGTACTGAATCAGGTGGGTCATTTCGCGCTCATCTAGGCCATAGCTGGCGTGGACGCCGGTATTCATCACCGCTTCTAAAGTCTCAGCGCTGCCATCGTGCAAGTAAGGCGCGGTATCCCATAGTTCGATCAATGTCGGTGTACGAATACCTTCTAGCGGTAATCCAGAACCTAAACCTGAAGCTTCGCTAATCGTACCCATAGCATGGATCTGACCATCACGATAAGCACCCGTTTTTCCACTTTTAGTGTGACACGATTTACACCCATACGCATGAAATTGCCACCCTCCACTATTGTAGGTACTCCAACACGCGGTGTCACCCCAAGCACAGAGGTTAGGTGAATGCATCACACTCTTTTTCCCGAGCTGGCTAATATAAGCGGATAGCGCATCAAGATTTGTTGAGGCTCCAGCGCTGGTATGCGCTAGTGGTGATTGTCCCGTAAACGTTACCCCAGGAATCAAGCCTTCACTGCCGTGTAGCTGCTCAATTTGTTTTTCAATATCTTGTACTTCGTCCGCATTAGCGGACCAGTTTAGAGGGCCAAAACGCGTACCACCCGTACCGCGCAATGATAGAGTATTGCGTAAGCCTTCACCCATATGGGTAAAGTCCCACGTCATACCATCATGACCCCCATCATCGTGACAAGAAGCACAACTCATATAACCCTCAGGCGATAAATCTGCTTGCGCACTATAGAATAGTTGTAAGCCTTGTAACTCTACTGTCGACAAGACATCATCTTCTGGCTCAACGATAGCGACCTGTTGTACGCTGAAGTTTATATCACCATTACGCATATACTCCGCTATATCAATAACACTAAGAGTTCGATCGGTGTGATTTTTCACATACAAGGTATCTGCCGTTGCGCACAGGCTTTGTGGAGCAGATCCTGTACTCACGGGTAAGGTAGTTCCTGTATCGAAGTTATACAACTCAACACGATCACTGCCTTGAAGAGCGTAAACTCCGGTATTACCATCAGGTAAAGCAGTGAGCCCTGATGGGTCTGCCGCATTTTGCAGATCCGTCGTATCTTCTCGCGTTAAGCCATCCAAGTTAGTATCTTGATGGCTGCTTAGGTCAAGCACTGCGATCATAGAGCGAATGGTATTATCGGCAGATAGTGCCTCGCCACTTAAATATTCGCCTTTATGGATATTGGCTTTATTGGCCGAGACATAAGCAAATTGGTCATTGGCGTCTATCACAATACCGCGCAGGTAATTAGCAACACCAGAACCATGGTCAATATCGTCGGGCACCCAGATTTTATTAATTTTTATACTTGGCTGTAGTGGATCTCTGAACGACATATTACCTGCAGTATTAATATCGTAAACTTCACCGTATTCCGCTGTAGAAATAAAGCGTGTCACCAATAATCGTGAGCCATCACTCGTTAATGCCATGGCTTTTGGTTTTGGTCCGACTTTTAGTCTAGATACGATTTGTTGAGTGACCGTATCAATCTTCAGCACCTCCCCACTCGCGTAGAGCGCAACATACAATAAATTGTCATGCGCGACGGAAGCCACAGGCCTTTCATTTGCGCGTAAAGAGAACCACCAGGTAGACCATGGTACCGTTCCGCCTTCAATCCACCGAAAATCTATTTGATTAAAACGGATTCTACCGGAGTCCGCATAAGTCGTTACCACATAGTTATTTACTCGGGTAATCGAACTGGGCTTACTGTCGGTAAAATGAAAGTAGTCATTCCTAGCATCGATAATACGACCAGAGGTCGCTGGGTCTGTAGTCACATCAATGACACTCACGGAGTCATTATCTGGATCGATCACCCAAACCGTATCGCCATCATCGCCTTTTTCACAGGCAATTTGACTGGAATGATTGGCATAGTACGGAGCCATGGTAATACTCTGCTCTGCAGTTGATTGATTGCCACTAGAATCCCGAGCAGTCCAAGTTACAGTGGTAATCCCCAAGGGAAACGTACTCGGGGCATCATTACTAATAGTGACAGGGAAAATATCCGTAGCGGTAGCAACACCTGCGCCAAAGTCTCTTCCTGCAACTTCAATTACAGAGGCTGGTGCTGTGATTAGCGGTGCCGTGGTATCTCCTACCACTAAGGCTTGAAACGATATTCCTTGGTTGCCTGCAGTGTCAGTGACAGACCAAGTGATCGTGTGCGTACCCAATGTAAATGGCCCCGTTTTGTCGGGTACAGGTATTAAATTTTCGTCTACAGCATCTACAGCAGTGGCAACACCAATACTCACAGGTGTTAATACTGCTGTCGCCTCAATATTGATATTGAGGGGGGGAGTAACGAGGGGATGAGTCGTATCCTGTATGGTCACAAACTGCTCGGCTATCGATGACTTACCTGAGCTATTCGTCGCCGTCCAAACAATGCGATGGATACCTACAGCAAAAGGCCCAGCCTGATCAGGAATAGCGCCTAAAACACCATCAACAGCATCAATAGCCGTGGCAGAGCCAAGCGGGATAGCGGTTAAGGGTGCTATCGCTTCAGCGACTATATTAGCAGGTGCCGTCACTACTGGCGCTGGAGCGGCGGGATCATATAGTACTGTCACGGTCTGTGTTGCTGAACTACAGCTAGCAACACATGCTTCAAACGTTACTGTCGTAACCCCTATTGGAAAGATAGCAGGAGCATTATTCGTGACAATAATAGCGTTGCCCAGAACATCGACGGCAGTAACCGAAGACAAAAACTGATTGATTATTGGATAGTCTATATTAAGACCGTTAGCATTAGATGCATCTAGGATCAGAGATAGAGGCACGGTAATAATGATAGATGGCGCACTAAACTGTAATGGTGAACTATAATCGCTAACAATATCGTTTTGTTGAGACCCATGCGGCGGGGTATGGCTTTGTACGACATAAAAACGATTAACATGATCCATACCATCAGCAATCACGTAAGAACTTGAGAACTTACTCGCTGTTCTTCCGTGCTCTATGAAAGGACCATCGATCGCAATAGAATAGCTAATAATATACTCACCTCCATCGCCAACATAATCTATGGGCGTCCATGACAGTGTCTCCGCTCCATCGACAGAAGTTGCTAGAATATCTTTTGGAGCAATCGTTTGCGTTGACTGCCAACCGAAATCTTTTGTATTAAGAAGTGCAATAACAGTGGAATCATTGATATCTAGAGCGTTATAACTTATTCCCACAAAACTAACATTCGCAATACTTTCAGAAATCTCACCTGAAAAATTATTATTTCTAATAGAAAAGTTCGATAACTGAGTTAAATTATCGAATCCTGTAGGAACGACTCCCGTGAACTGATTATTATTAAGTAGAAGAGTGTTTAAATTAACAAGATTGCCTAGCTCAGCTGGGATCACGCCCACTAGATCATTTCCATTTAAAAAGAGTGTATTAATATTAGTCAGATTACCCAGTTCTACCGGAACAGCCCCAACCAAATCGTTATAGTCTAGATAGAGCACCCTTAATTGGTTAAGACCACCTAACTCTGGAGGAATAGCACCCGTCAGTTGATTCGCTCCCAAATCAAGAAAATTTAAATTGGTTAAATTGGCTATAGCGGAGGGAATAGGTCCGGCCAACCGATTAACATATAAATTTAAGTTTTGTAAACTTGTAAGATCAACCACCTCATCAGGGATTGTACCTACTAAATTATTCGCAACTAAAGTAAGGGATGTAACGTGCGAATTTTGGCAGCTAACGCCAAACCAGCTACAAGGCGTAGCGGTAGATCCCCACCCGGTGTTGTTTGCCCAATCACTACCCGTAGTGGCTTCGTAAAAAGACAATAATGCTCCACATTCAGCGATCGGGATTTCTGAAACCTCATCGCAAAGGTTGCCAGAAATTCCTCCATTATCATTTTCGTTTACAAGAATTGTCCTAGTACTTGAACCAAAACTGGCCACCTGAAAAACAGCGCTGTCATTTGATATCCCTATATCTTCCTGAGCAAGAAAGGTGACTGGTTGCCATACATCCCAGTTTAACTGATCAAAGGTAAGGCTTGCGCCTGAACTAATAACGATATCTTCGTCGCCATATAATTTCTCTACAGTGACGGCCACAGGATCGCTAGTATCAGGAATAGCTCTTAAACGAACACTAACAGTGGCAATATCTCCTTCAGGTATCGTAATATTGCCATTATTAATATCAAGCTCAAAAATCGCAGGGGCGAATACGGTAGCATTATAAACGTTCAACCTTGCAGCATTGGTCGTTTTCCCTACCAAGGAAGGAATGATATCGCCGCTATTTAATAGCGTATCTTTAGCATCAACAATGGATAAACTGGGATCCATGGAGAAAAGTAAACTAATAGCACCACTGACATGGGGGGCAGCCATTGAAGTACCACTAATGGCATTATAAGCACCATTAGGATACGAGCTTAATATGTCGACACCTGGAGCAGCAATATCAACACCGCTACCATAGTTGGAGAAATATGCTAGTTCATCATTACGATCAGTCGCTGCCACAGAAATAATATTATCAAGTGCGTAGCTAGAGGGATAGCTAGGCTGATCATCTACATTTCGGCCGTCATTCCCTGCCGCAGCAACAAAAAGAACACCATAATCATTAGAGGCCGCAATCGCATCTCGTAAACTTTGCGTATAACCACCACCACCCCAACTATTGTTCGTTAAACGAATATCAATACCTCTGTCCTGTTTCATTAAGTGGACATAATTTAATAATTCAACGGCACCTGAGCTTGTTCCACTGCCCGCTGAGTTTAAAAACTTTAATGCCATCAAACGCACATAAGGCGTAACCCCTGCTATACCTTCATTGTTGTCTCTAACTGCACCAATAGTTCCCGCCACATGGGTGCCATGAAAATGATCATCCATAGGGTCACCATCATTATTGGCCGCATCCCAACCATGAACATCATCAACATAACCGTTAAGATCATCATCAATACCGTTACCCGCTACTTCACCGACATTAATCCACATATTAGCCGCGAGGTCAGGATGGTTATAATCAACACCTGTATCAATAACACCCACAATCACATCAGTAGCCTGAGGATTAATCAAAGCCAACTGCTCTATGGCTTGCTCAGCCTGAATAGTGTCTAATCCCCATAATTCATTATATCGAGGGTCGTTAGGAATCGCCGTTGCTTGCATTACTGAATCAGGCTCTGCATATCTTACCAATCCTGATTGCTGTAGTTGCATAACAATACTGTTCACCCGCCGGTAAACGCTGCCTTTGGTTTCACCTGTAGGTAATTGACCCGCCGGCGCACTTGGTGCCCCGTTAATTTCAAGTAATACACTCCCACCTGCATAGGGGAAATCTTTAACAATAGTGACGCCGTAAGGCACTAATAATGCTTTGCGCTCGCCTAAAGAATGATGACGAAACTCTTCGGAAAAACTCATCATTATATGGTTAGCCATAATATCGACTTCGAGTGCTTCTGGTCGGTTTTGATCCGCTACCGCTCTACCTTGTGAAGCGTTTTGTAACGTTGCGCCAGAAGGGTCAAAGGAAGCATTGCTGAGCAACCTTTTTGGCTTTTCATGATTGCTTGCAAACACCGACTTGGCGATGATATTACCTGCATTAAGTCGCCCTTTAGACACAACTTTACTCGAAAACTGGCTGGCTTTATCAACACCTAATAACACTTTGGCTTTAATATTTATCGCCGAAAAATCAGGATATAAGACTTGTGCCAAAGCAACAGTACCCGTCACATGAGCGGCCGCTAAAGATGTCCCACTCACCTTCTTATACAGACCATCTAGCTGTGTAGTCTCAATATTCACACCAGGAGCCAACAGATCAACACTCTTCATGCCATAGTTTGTAGTATTGGCCAACTGATCTTTATTATCACTAGCTGCAACAGAAATAATTTGCGGAATATCGTAACCAGAAGGGTAATGGGGAATTTGATCATTATCGCGGCCTTGATTGCCCGCAGAAGTCACTATCACTATGCCTTTCTGTGCAATGGCATTTAAGGCTTGAGACAAAGCACGGCCTTTATCAACTCCACCCCAACTCAGATTGGCAATAGAGACATTGACTCCCTGTTCTCGCAATTGTAATACGTATTCTAACGCCATAATCGCATTCGAATGATGACCGCTACCACCCGCGCACAAGGTTTTCATCGAGATTAACTTGACTGGGCTTTGAGGATTTATTGAAGCGATAACACCCGCTACCTGTGTACCATGGCCATTATCATCACTAGGTGCATTAGCCGTGACGCAAGTATTCAGCCCAAAGACATCATCAACAAAACCATTATTATCATCATCTTTGCCATTCGAAGGGATTTCTTTTGGGTTACTCCAAAGGTGTTTGATTAAACCTGGATGACTAGCATCAATACCACTATCGAGCACTGCGATGATGGGCGTACTAGCTGCATCACGTTTGACTTGGCGAGAAAGTTGGCTCCACGCTTCTGGCGCATCAATATCAGCATCCGCAAGACCACCCTCTTCACCTGTATTATGTAAACTCCAAGACAAGCCAGATCGAGATTGATTATTTTTTTCAGCATAAACGATGTAGTTAGGCTCGGCATATTCTACCAATCCAGATTGCTCTAAGCGTCTAATCCTTTGCTCTACTGGCTGACCAGCATTAAATTTTAGTAGCGATATATTGCCAACACGAGTAAAAGTATCAACACTGACAACCCCCATATCCGATAAAACAGGGTGATGCTTTGACAACTCTAGCGGCGCAACCTGAGGTAAAAGCTTAACCAGTATGCTGGTAGAATCTAGAGAATTAGTAACGTGAGCTAATTGCGGTGCAATTTCCTGAGCACCGCCTTTTTCCATAGCTGCATCACTAGTCAACGCGCCTACTTGATCGCCGCCAGCGAAGGGCTTAAGCCATAATAAAGCAGCAACAGATAGAGATAAAAAACCGACTAGAAAGCTGATGTTACGTACTGTTGGAGAGAGGGTCATATCACATTCTTCCATGAAGAGTTAAATCCGGGAGCAAAGCCCATTACCTAGATTGGAATACAGGTAACAAGACTTATCTTAACTATGGGATTATATTTGATGCTGATGCTGGCACAAAAAATTGCTTTTTCCAATACATTTATACGCCCACTGGGATAGCCATCACATAATATCACCCCATTGAAAAATTGACCTAAAAGCCCAGTACCCGCTTCACAAAAGGAATCGTCAGGTGACGTTTTTCAGCCAGAGAGGCTTTATCAATAGTATTAAGCACATCCATTAATCGACGCAAGTCTCGACTGCAATGGTTAAGTATAAATTGCATGACTTCATCACCTAAGCGCATGCCCATGGCTTCAGCACGATCGAGTACCGCTTGTTTTTTCTCATCATCATTTAACGCATGAAACTGATAGCTTATACCCCACTGCAAACGAGATTGTAGATCAGCTAAATTCAGGTCTAATTCACGGGGTGAACCATTAGCGCCGATTAACAATCGTTTACCTGCATCGCGCAAACGATTATAAAGATGAAATAATCCCAGCTGCCAATTGTCCAGTCCTACTATTTTTTGCAGATCATCAATAACCACTAAATCTAATACTTCAAGACCAGAAAATACATCATCAGGAGTATATGCCTCTGCGGGAGAAAGTAATTCCGCTAAGGGTAAATATTGAATATTAAGATCTGCCGCACGATGTTGAACTGCTTGCAACAAATGGCTCACACCACTACCGCCCTTGCCCCACACATAAAAGAAATGTTCATTTGATACGTCACAAAAATGCTTCAGCGCATCAACGGCAACGGCGTTAGAAGCAGACACATAGAAATTATCGAAGGTGGCATCAACACGCAGACTAATGGATAAGGGCAGCTGTTTACACATGGAAGAGATTAATTAACACCTAAACCACGCCATGCAAAAGTCGCCTCTACGGGCGTATCGACCGACACGGCGGGGTCTATTGCTGGAACCAACGGCTCATCAACGACTAAAGGAGTAATAGGCGTTGTCACTGAAGCAACAAGCAACATAAGATCAGATGCTGCCAAGAGAGACAGCAATTTAGCAGAGCTACCATTATAGCTAAGCTCAAGCGTGAGCTGATCGCCATTAACATGACTCACCATAGTATTAACAATACTTGGCAAGTCGGCCAAGTATTTTAAGAGCGACGCATAAGCACCAAAGCTAGACACATCATTGACCGCAATGATCATCGACGGCGCTGAACTCTCATCATTAACCACCACCGCATCCAGTCCAGAGAAATAGTTAGCCGCCTGGTCTATTATCTGTTGCGCAGCTAAGCTTGATGTTGGCGCCTCACTGGAAAAATATAAGCGTTTCTCTTTATGCACGAGAATGACGCTGGCTTTCCATAGGTTATTCGAGACTGCCGTCAAACGACCTGCCAGCACCCCATCGCTGCCATAACGACTAGACGCATGTCGAATAGTGCTCTCATCCATGGCCCACAGTCGTGCGGGTGATAACTTCTGTCGATCCCTCAAATCTAGCAATGGCATGGCAATAGGTAAGCCTCGAATAGTCCCGGCCGCCTTCATCGCTAGCACTTCTTCAGATTGAGCATCCAACAAACGTTTCGTCTTTACACCCGACACCGATTTATCAGAAACCAACCACAATAATATTTCCGGGCGGTTATCAGGCCAAGTAGGCAATTGCGCTGCCTGTAACAAACTTTGTATAGCAGAAGCTGAGAATTGTAATATTAATCGCTGTGCAGGACGACTGTCACCAACGATTGTCAGCGTTTCATCGGTAGAACCATAACTGTATTGAGCAAGATAGTCAGTTGATGCAGTTAACGCATATTTCACCAAGGGGTGATCCAGCGCCTGCCGACGTCCCGACACCTTAACGATCACCATCGCCAAACCGGCTGTTGTCGCCTGCTGTCGCAAACCTACGGATTGATCAAGCACTAATTGGCTTACGTTATAGAGCTCAATGCGCTTTTCGGCCTGAACCGTTCCAGTAAACAGGCAAAGTATCACCCCAACACCACTGAGTATTGACGCTCGTTTCCCCAAGCGCTGTAAACTAAAAGCCGTTGCTGGACGTAAAGCTGATACGCAAACGTCCAATCTAGCCACTATTTTTAGCTTCATTTGACTCATAGACCGACTCATAAACACACGCATTAATACCACCCTATTTTCATGGGCGCTAGTTTGACAGAATCGCGTAAAAAATCCACTGTCAATCAAAGCCTCCGAACTGGTAGAATACACGCCTTTTAAATACCTCAATTTTCACACATTCAATAATGGCAATCAGTCTATGAGCAGAAGTCTATGAGCAAGCTTCCTTCATCCAACACCACAGCATCAATCAGCTACAAAGACGCGGGCGTCGATATTGATGCGGGTACCGCACTCGTTGAACGCATTAAAGGCGTCGCTAAACGCACTCGCCGTCCAGAAGTGATGGCAGGTCTTGGTGGCTTTGGCGCGCTCTGCGAGCTACCCGAAGGCTATAAAAAGCCCGTACTGGTTTCTGGTACCGACGGTGTCGGCACTAAATTACGCTTAGCCATGGATTTAGCCAAGCATGACACCATTGGTATTGATCTAGTCGCCATGTGCGTCAATGACTTGATCGTGGCCGGTGCGGAGCCACTGTTCTTTCTCGATTATTATGCGACCGGTAAACTCAATGTCGATGTTGCGGCAGATGTGGTTACCGGTATTGGAGAAGGCTGCTTACTTTCTGGCTGCTCGCTTGTCGGTGGGGAAACGGCTGAAATGCCCGGCATGTATGCAGGTGAAGATTACGACCTTGCCGGATTTTGTGTCGGCGTGGTGGAAAAAGATGACATCATTGATGGTAGCAAAGTCGCCGCTGGCGATGTGTTAATCGGCTTAGCTTCTAGCGGCCCTCACTCCAATGGTTACTCGTTAATTCGTAAAATCCTTGAAGTGAACAACTTACATGCCGAGAACGGTGATCTTGATCTAGACATTGCGGGCACACCACTGAAAGATGCCCTCATGGCACCGACACGTATTTATGTGAAATCATTATTGAACTTAATGAAGCAAGTCCCCGTCCATGCCCTATCGCATATTACCGGTGGCGGCTTACTCGAAAATTTACCGCGCGTACTCCCCGCCAACACTCGTGCAGTTATCGATACCGATAGCTGGGACATTCCTGCCGTATTCCAGTGGTTACAACAGGCGGGCAATGTAGAACAGAGCGAAATGTATCGCACACTCAACTGTGGCGTAGGCATGGTCATTTGTGTTGCTGCTGAGCAGCAAGCTCAAGCACTAGAGTTACTCACTGCAGCCGGCGAGACCGCTTGGCTTATTGGTCATATTGAACAGACCTCTGCGAATGAAGAGCCGGTTGTATTCAATAGCCGTATTAACGACAAAGGCTAATATGAACACGCCTGAAAACACCACTAAAGACAATATCGATACTAACAACCACTGTCGCATCGTTGTACTAATTTCAGGTAGTGGTTCAAACCTACAAAGCTTAATTGATGGCCAACAACAAGGCACTTTAGCGATAGACATTGTCGCCGTAGTTAGCAATAAAGCCAATGTATTGGGTCTTCAACGGGCAGAAAAGGCAGGCATACCCCATCATGTAATCGATCATCGTGATTATGCTGATCGAGAATCTTTTGATCAACAATTGGCAAGCACCATTAACCAATACCAGCCTGATCTAATAGTGTTAGCCGGCTTTATGCGCATCCTTACCGCCGATCTTGTGCGCGCTTACCAAGGGCGCATGCTCAATATACACCCGTCACTATTACCTAAATACCCAGGTTTACATACCCATCAGCGCGCACTAGATGCTGGTGATGACTGCCATGGTGCTAGCGTACACTTTGTCACGGAAGAATTAGACGGTGGCCCCACCATTATTCAAGCGATAGTCCCCATCACCCAAGGTGATGATGCTGACAGCCTCACAACACGAGTACAACAACAAGAGCATATCATTTACCCAATCGCGGTGGCATGGTTTGCCGAAAAGCGCTTACAATTACGGGGTAATCATGTGCAGCTAGACAATGAAACCTTATCCAGTACTGGCTATCAGATAGATAGACGCCAGCAAACACCAATAAAAGAAAAGTAGACACTTATGTATTTACCGCATTTGAATTTATCCATCTTGAACTTACCTATTGCCGTCGCGCGAACAATGGTTAAAGCACTAATAATAATAATGACTCTAGCCGTTATCAGTTTTGCCGATACCACTTTTCCACCTCATTCTTTACCTTTGTTTTCCGCAGACTATAAAGCCAATATCAAAGGCTTTGCTGTTAGCGCCACAAGAGAATTAAAAGCCCTCGACAACGGCCAATTTGAACTCAGTTTTCGCGCCACTTCATGGGCCGCAAAGATAGACGAAATATCAACTTTCTCATTTACCAATCAACAAGCAAAAGCAACACATTATCATTTTTTACAAACGGCCTTAGGAAAAAAACGCCAGCGTTCAATGGAATTTAACCATGTAGAAAAAACCATAAAAAGTATTGATAAAGATAACACCACTATCATTAACGACATTGACCCAAGCGTACTGGACACATTAAATTATCAATTACAGTTACAACTTGATCTGCACAACGGCAAAGATAATTTACACTACAAAATTGCCGATAAAGGCCGCCTCAGAGATTATCGCTTTGAAGTGTTAGCAGAAGAAATAATAGAAACTCAATCAGGAAATTTGAACACTGTAAAAGTGAAAGTAATTCGCGAGAATAAAAATAAGATCACCTACATTTGGTTTGCAAAAGACTGGAGCCATTTATTAGTTCAGTTAATACAATATGAGGGCGACAAACAAAGACTATCCATACAATTAAACACTGCTAAGGTTAACGACATTACCGTAGCGGGCATATAGACTTTATTAAAAAGGTAAAACAACATGAAAATCAGTCCCAACTTAGTCGCCAGTATTCACTACACCTTAAAAAATGATGATGGTGAAGTACTCGACTCTTCAGTTGACCAAGAACCCATGAACTTTTTATGCGGAGCAGATAATATCGTTCCCGGTCTTGAAAAAGCACTCGAAGGAAAAGTCAGCGGCGACAAATTATCGGTAGTAGTCGAACCCAATGACGGCTATGGCGAATATGATGCAACACTAGTTCAAGAACTTTCTAAGGACATGTTTGCTGGCGTTGAATCTATCGAAGTTGGCATGGAGTTTCAAACGCAAACTCCAGATGGCATGCAAGTGATTGAAGTGAAAAAAATCGAAGGCGATACGGTGACTATTGATGGCAACCACCCAATGGCTGGCCACAACTTACACTTCGATATAGAAATTACTGATGTACGAGAAGCTACTGCAGATGAGTTAGAACATGGGCATGTGCATGGTGAAGGTTGTAGTCATTGATTGCTAGCTTCAAGCGACATGCCTATAGCTACAAGTAAGTAAAAGCCTAGTTAACAACTAGGCTTTTTTGTTACTACACCGCATTTTGGGGACACTATACTTATTTATTCCTACAATTAAGTATAGTGTCCCCAGATGAGATAACCAGACCAAAACGCCTGAACTTTATTATAAAGACACGGAAAAATATACGAGCCCCTAGGAATGACTAGTGGTATCCCAGATACCATGGAACAATATCATGAAAAAATACCAATTATTTCACTAGTGAAAATGACCCTTCCCCTTAGCCATTTGGTAATGGTGCTCTTGATGATGAGACCCCGTTGCCATAACGCCAAAAAAACCCAACGCTGATATTTTTTTTATTTCATCTTTGTCCTTACTACTCAACACTAACGTAACCCCATCAGCATTTAATTGCGTTTCTACTTCCCATTGCGTTAACATTGACAGTTGTCCCGCATGTGCTGGCACCATGTTATTGATGGCTCTTAAAGCAGCTCCTGTGCCACTAATAGTAAATGCCACTTTACCTTCACTAAGATGCTTACTCACCTTGGCATTAATCACCAATTGATTCATATCAACAAGATGTTCACGCAGACCATCTATGTCAACTTTTCCCCAATCTGTATGAGGGTCGTTTTCTAAAAGAACTACTATTTCAACCAACGCCGCAAAAGCACCTTGACCCGCTTCCGAAGGGTTAGCTGGAGCGTTACCATGATCATGATGCTCAGCATGATTTATTTCCAGTTTCTGCCGAAAGTCATCTGCCGTAGCGATGTATGCGGCACCAATAAGAGTTGTTGCTATGAAAGCAAAGAAAATAATTCGCATGGTTGTCTCCAGTAATAGTTCTAAAAAGTGTAGCATCCTATTATTCAAACCTATATGATTTAAATCATATATGGGGTTTAACATGCTACCAACACCTTTTGACCAATTACAAGAACAGCAGATTAATCGACTCTTTTTATCCAAGGGCGATATTGTTTTTCGTGAAGGCGATAAAACACGTGGTATTTTTTTTATTGTTAGCGGCATTGTTGAACTACGCCGTTACACACTTACAGGAGATAAAGTAGTAATACATACCGCAAAAACAAGAGAAACGTTTGCCGAAGCGTCGCTTTTTTCGAATCACTATCATTGTGATGCACAAGCAATAATGGCAACAGAAATTATAGAGTTGAAAAAAGAAGGTTTACTCTATTTTTTTCAGCACGATATAACATTCGCCACCGCATTAACTGCACAATTCGCATCACAAATTATGACTTATCGCCGCAAGATAGAGCTAATGGCCATACGGAATGCGACTGAAAGGGTCTATTGTGGTTTTGTTGAAGGACTGATGAAAAATGAGATTACATCTTTTGCTGCTGAAATTGGTTTAAGTCATGAAGTAGTATACCGATCTTTATCCAACTTAGTTAAACAGGGCAGACTACATAAAATATCTAGAGGGAAATACTCGCTCTCAAAGGCTTAATGAATAATTTTTGGGCAGGCACGACCAAGAAAAATAACCACTAATCCAACAACAACTTATTTCCCTAAGTGTTTGTGATTATCGTTACAGTGCATCAACCAATGATGCTGCAAGAATATATATATGGACGCATGGATAGGTCTATTAGCTGCCGTTCTCAATTTTATATGAGCGAAATATACTGGGCACATCTGCTTTCCACGCACTTATTTTAACACAATTGATCACAGCAAACCCTTAACGCCGGTAATAACGCCTACTATAATAGCCAAAGCAAAAAAATCGCCTACCTCATCAAAACCTAACAACTGAACAAAGCCCACGAAAAGGAAAACACACCATAGTTTAGCGCACCACATGTAATAGTAGTAACTTCTTCCAAGTTTTTTCTTAACAAAAAAATGTCGAAAAAGCTCTAAAAAAAATAAGTATTACTATAGAAGAATATAAAATACCGTATCGGCCCAACTATCGAGAAATCTCAATTTTTCACTAGCTATTCAAAGTTTTATTTCACCAATCCCAAGTTAGGGGTCAGAGCCGAATGGCGCTAAGTTAAGGCATTTTACCACTGAAATTTACTGAGAGAACGCAGAAAAATCCAGCCTAAAAGGCCATAATTGGTCATGAGAAATATAACCCCATTATTCCCCGGATTTCACCTACAAAAACTCCGAAAAACACCGCGCTTAGCCATCCAGATAATGGCTGATACGTTGCATTCTGCATTCTGGGGACACTCTACTTATTTATCCTTCCAATTATGCATTCTGGGGACTCACATTGATTACAAATAGGAAAGGTCATAACTTTAGATCAACAATCAATGGTAAATGATCTGACCAATTCACTTTTAAAACCTGTCCTTGTAGAATCTTAATACTGGAAGGAACCAAAATCCAATCTAAAGTCTTAACAGGGTTTTTCGACGGAAACGTATAGCTTGACTCATTAGACGAAGCATTCGGATAATAGCCCACGCCATCAATATCAGTTAATTTATCAATAATGGAAGGTCTATTTCCACCAGCGCCTTTAACTGAGTTAAAATCTCCTGCAAGTATCGTCGGTATACTGGTTGTCGAAGCAAGCTGCTGGAGTATGCTAAATGTTTTCAACCGACTATCGCCATCTCTGACCTCCAAATGAAGTGCCACGATAGATAATTTCTTATTTTCATTCAACACTAGATCTACTACAACTCCATCGTGATTGCCAAACACCATTTTTTCCAGCATTGATAATGGCATAAACTCAAGTAAACGCGCATTATCAATAGGGTACTTACTCAATATTGCATTGCCAAATTGTAATTTGAAAAACGGATGGTATAGGCTATAGTTTCTCTGCTCTACCCTATAGGGAAAGTCCGCTTTTTTTGCAATCATCTCCGCTTGGTTTAGGTTGTGACTCCAATCGGAGTCAAAATCAACCTCATTCAATATCACTACATCCACGTCCTGCTGTTTAAGCAAGTGAGCTATCGACAATAGTCGTCTTTCTCTTTCCTCTCCGCTTTCACCATTCCAATTTTTACCGCCATACTTCCCGCCTCTACCATGCGCTATATTATAAACAGCAACCGTAATCGTGCCGTTGAATTGCATCGGTATACCTGCAAGCTCAAAGCTTTGCACAGCATTAGATGCAGCAAGTATTCGCACCACGACATGTGGAATAATATTGATCAAAAAAAATAAGACCAGCGCCCAAACCGTGTATTTTATTTTTTTATAATGTCTCATGTTATTCACGATGGGTTAAAAATTAGATGTTTCATAGACGGATTCTGGGATTCTGGGATTCTGGGATTCTGGGGACACTATTAACACAGTAGTTTTCTTGTAGCTTCAACATGATTGCTAACTTAACACACTACAGACGCCATCTAGATAAATCGCAGACGAAAAAAAACCAGCTATTAGCTGGTTTTTTTTCGAATATTGGAGCGGGAAACGAGGCTCGAACTCGCGACCCCAACCTTGGCAAGGTTGTGCTCTACCACTGAGCTATTCCCGCATTGTCATTTTCTTAAAACTATAATACCAAGAAGAAAATGGCGTCCCCTAGGGGGTTCGAACCCCTGTTACCGCCGTGAAAGGGCGGTGTCCTAGGCCACTAGACGAAGGGGACCTTGAACCTTCCTGACTGGTCAGTCATTGGAAGAGGTGCG
>JBLHJR010000018.1:0-45498 GCA_047619205.1 Candidatus Endobugula sp.
AAAAAAACTCATGCCAATCACCTGTCAATGCAAACAGGAAGCAATCAATACGATACGTTGTACCGTAATCCACAGCAACCATCAATAGATGGCAATACGGTTGAAGAACAAATTGAAAATGCAGAATACATGAAAAATAGTATAGCCTTTCAGGCCAGTTTTAATTTTTTAAACTCAAAATTTAAGGGATTAACCTCCGCCATTAAAGGCGAGTAGCCCCCTAGTTTTTAATGGTAAGTGTCTAATAGTAAAATGTAGTTGATGATAACCAGTGAGTATTAGCTTATGTCTTTAGATAGTGTTTTCTCAATAGCAGGTTCGGGTATGAATGCCCAAAGCCTTAGATTAAATACCACAGCGAGTAACCTCGCTAATGCTGATGCAGCAGGTTCCAGCATTGATGAAACTTATAGAGGCAGGCATCCAGTGTTTGCTTCTTTAGGCAATAACTTAACAACGGATAACAATAGTGATGCTTCTGCGGGTGTTACGGTATTAGGCATCGTAGAAAGTAATGCACCTTTACAGCCAAGATATGAGCCCGATCATCCGCTATCCAATGACGAGGGTTACGTTTATTACCCTAATGTTAATGTAGTAGAAGAAATGACGAATATGATTTCAGCTTCACGTTCCTTCCAGATGAATGTGGAAGTGATGAATTCAGCGAAACAAATGATGCAGCGAGTGTTGACGCTAGGTCAATAGAGACCGATCGTCAATAAAGTGTGAGCTATTAAAGAGAGTCAAGATCATGATAAATAATATTGCCGACAATACTTATTTGAATTCACTCAGTTTACAAACGCGTGAGCAAGAAGCGGCAGCAGCCAAAGAAGCGTCAGGCAATGAGCTGGGGCAGACGGCTTTTTTAGAATTAATGATTACTCAAATGGAAAATCAAGACCCCCTTAGCCCGCAAGATAATTCAGAATTTATTGCACAGCTAGCCCAGTTCAGTTCGGTGGAAGGCTTGGAGCGACTTAATACTAATTTTGATAGCTTTACTAGTAATTTTGTATCTAACCAAGCTTTACAGGCTTCGTCGCTGGTGGGGCAGTCTGTTTCTGTCCCTGCGAGCGAGGCTGAATTAGTCGAGGGCAGTGTTGTTGGCGGGACGATTACTTTGCCAGCATTAACAACGGATATGAAGATGAATATTTATAACGAACAGGGCGCGTTGACAGAGCAAATTCCCTTCGGCGCTCAAAGTGCCGGTGATGTGGTCTTTCGCTGGGATGGTAAACGTATAGAGATTAATGGAGAGTTAACTAACTGGGAATCTTCACAAGCTCAAACTTCAGGTCAATATAGCTTTGAAGTTATTGCCACACAAAATGGCGAGCCACTGCAGCTAGATACTGCTCTCACAGCTAATGTGAATAGCGTCACAGCAGGAGAAAACGGACAATTAATTCTTAATCTTGCCGGTGTAGGCGCGGTCAATATCAATGATGTTAAACAATTTAATTAAATGTTCTTAATCAAACTTCTTATAAGTCTTAGAGTAGGAGAGTAGTATGCCTTTTAATATCGCACTGAGTGGTATTCGTGCAGCCAATAATGATCTTCGTGTGACCGGTAATAATATCGCGAACGCTTCAACCACTGGTTTTAAAGAATCACGAACAGAGTTCGGAGATATTTATTCGACCTCTGCCATTGGCTCAGGCTTAACTCAATCGGGAAGTGGCGTACGTGTACAGGATGTATCCCAGCAGTTTTCTCAGGGCAATATTTCATTTACAGAAAATGCTTTAGATCTATCGGTGAGTGGGTCAGGATTTTTTGTCACTTCCTTTAACGGAAATGAAACTTATACTCGCTCGGGCGCTTTTGGTCTCGATCAAGATGGTTTTATTGTTAATAATGCGAATGCCCGCTTACAGGGTTTTAGTGCGGATTCTAGTGGCAATATCAGTGGTCTGATTAGTGACATTCAAATTCAAACGGACAATATACAGCCTACGGCTACGACTGGGGTGGAAATAGCCTTAAATGTTGACTCGCGGGAAGCAGTAATACAAACCACGGGAACGCGCTATATTTCTTCAGGAGGCTCCGCAGCGGCCAATGTTAATCCGTATACAGCGCAAAGCCTTGATTTTACTAACCCTGCAGGCGCGACGAGTACGTTTACCACGTCATTATCTGAAAATAGTTTTGATACGGTGACAGACCTTAATCGTTTACCAGGAATAACGGCGGTGTCAGAAGCAACAGCGACATTGTCAGCATGGACAAGTGGCTTAGTGGTCACAGTGAATAGTGCACCATTAACCAATACGGGTATTAGTCAAGCAACGGCCACAGAAATTAGCGCCTTGCCTGGTTTAACTGCCACCTATGATTCAGGGACTGCAAGCATATCTGTTGTATCCACTATCGGTGATCTGATTTTTGAAGCTGCTGGGAGCGGGGGTGCAGACCAAGTGTTAACCCTAACCGGTTCGACAGGGCTGCCTCAAACACTAGAGTTTGATGGTGCGGGTGATTTAGTGACTGCAGGCAACCTAGGCGTGTCGGGAATTCTCACGGCGGGTACTACAGTTATACCCACTGGCTTGAGCTCTTCCGGTGTTTTTACGGGTGTTTTTACGGCGGGTACTGCAGTTATACCCACTGGCTTGAGCTCTTCCGGTGTTTTTACGGCTAACACGGCGGTAGTGCCATTGGTACAAAGTTCGTCGGGTAATTTTACCGCTGCGCCCGCCGCAGTTACTTTAGTCGCTGATCTGGTTGGAGCTGGTGCTAATGACTATGATTTTACTATTACAGTTGATGGAACCCCGTCAGCGGCTAATATCGTATTAGCTCCTGGAACCTATGCAGATTATGATGCCATAGCGGCGGAACTACAGACTCAAATCGATGCTGATGGCAGTCTTACGGGGCTTGGTATTACGGTGGCATACGATACCGACCATTTTGTTTTTACCTCACCCAGTACAACGGGATCGACTTCTACGGTGGCTCTAACTGCTGTTGGCGGTAGTGCAGCTGCAGGTTTAGGCATTACTATTGGGGCAACGGCAACGGCAGGTACGGATGCGGATGCTTACGATTTCAGTATTACTGTTGATGGTGTTGCGTCGGCTACGGCCCTTAGTTTACCCGTCGCTAATTACGCTGATAATGATGCAGTCGCCGCCGCCCTACAAGCCGCAATTGATGGTGATGCTAATCTTACAGGGCTTGGAATTACGGTAGCATACGATACTGATCACTTTGTATTTACCTCGCCGAGTACGACGGGTGCAACCTCTACCGTGGCCATAACAGCAGTGGGCGGTAGTGCAGCTACAGGTTTAGGTATTACTGGGGGAACGGCAACGGCAGGTACGGATGCGGATGCTTACGATTTTAGCATTACCATTGATGGTGTGGCATCCGCTGCAGATATTAGTTTGCCTGTAGCCACTTACGCTGATTATGATGCCATTGCTACGGCACTACAAACTCAAATTGATGCAGATGTCAATCTTACCGGTCTGGGTATTACGGTAGCATACGATACTGATCACTTTGTATTTACTTCTCCTTCGGTAACGGGAACCTCTTCTACCGTAGCGCTAACTGCGGTTGGCGGTAGTGCAGCTGTGGGTTTGGGTATCACGGGAGGCACAGCGACGGCGGGAACGAGTACAGGTATTTATGACTTTAGTATTACGGTTGATGGGCTGGCATCTGCGGCAGATATTAGCCTACCTGTAGCCGACTATGCCAGCTATGCGGCAATGGCGACTGCTTTGGAGACAGCGATTAATGCCGATACTAATATCTCTGGGGTTAGTGTGGATTATGATACCGATCACTTTGTCTTTACTTCTGGAGGCGCAGGGACAACCTCTACCGTGGCGCTCACCGCCGTTGGGGCTAGTGCAGCAGATTTAGGTATTGGATCTGGCACCGCAACTGCGGGTGTAGCTAATATTACGGTAGGTGGCATTATTACTATGGAGTTAGATGAAGGTTATTCTCTTGTGGATAATTCTGGCACCCCTATTTTTGATAATGCTTCTATTAATTTTATTAATAATGCCTTTGATCCTACATTACCAGAAACTTTTAATCATTCCACTTCCGTTACTATTTACGATAGCCTGGGTAACCCCCATGTTATGCAGCAGTATTTCGTTAAACAACCCTATGACACAACGGATGCATCTACTCAACCTAACCACTGGCTGATGTCGGTACAAATTGATGGCGCTAATATTGGTGATCCAGTGATATCAGCTCCTACGACCGCCACAATGGCGACTTATGATTTGTTTTTTACCGCTAACGGCACCCTCAATGAAGGCATATCAGATAGCTTGCTTATATCAAACTGGACGCCTACTGATGATAGTGGCAATGCTTTAGGTGCTTTAGGTCCATTAAATGTGGCCGCTGGTGGTTCATCACCAGTAGCTGATCCCGCTATTAGCTCAAATTTTGAAATTACCATGCCTGACTCAACTCAAGTCGGCAGTGAGTTTGAAGTAAGAGCATTAGATCAAAATGGTTCGACTACTGGTCGTTTAGTGGGTATTGATGTGGATGATTCGGGGATTATTTTTGCTCGCTATACCAATGGTGAAAACCAAATACTCGCTCAGGTAGGATTAGCGGACTTTCCAAATTCGCAAGGTTTGCAGTCATTAGGTGATACTTCTTGGGCGCAAACATTCGATTCTGGTGAGCCGGTTATCGGCGGTCCTGGGACCGCCTCTTTAGGGCTGATTCAATCGGGTGCGTTAGAAGATTCTAATGTTGATTTGTCGGAACAACTAGTCAATCTCATTATTGCTCAACGCAACTTCCAGGCTAGCGCAAAAACCATTGAAACCGCAGATACGATTACCCAGACGATTATTAATCTGAGATAATTTTTATGAGTGAGACGTTAGAGGCGAGACGAGAAACGCTTTAAAAAACACAATGTTTTATTTAAAAAGAAAAACCCAAGCATAACTTATGCTTGGGTTTTTTTTTAAAAGCGTCCCGCGTTGCCCCTCAGAACGAGGGGTACGCTGAAAACGCAGGAGCCGTTTTCGTGCTAACAAGCCGCAAAGCGGCCAACAATTGGCACCCTTCTTGCTCCTTTCTAAGTAATCGTTTTAATAGCCAAAAAAATAGCAGGTTTATTTATGGATAAGGCACTTTACATTGGCATGACCGCGGCAAAAAATAATATGCTGGGGCAAGCCGTAAGAGCGAACAATCTGGCCAATGCGAATACTACGGGTTTTCGTAGTGATTTTGAGCAAGCACGTAGCATGGGGGTTTATCAAGGGGAAGGCTTACCCACACGCGCCTATGCATTAACTGAATCACCGCAGACTAATTTTGCAGAAGGCCCGTTAATTCAAACGGGGAGAGATCTAGATGTGGCGATAAAAGGTTCGGGATTTATAGCGGTTCAGTCTCCCGATGGCAGAGAAGCTTATACACGAGTGGGCAGTTTTTATATTGATAATGCGGGGGTGTTATTTACAGGCAATAATTTGCCAGTGATGGGCAATTCTGGGCCCATGGCGATTCCTGAATTTCAAAAATTAGAAATAGCTCAGGATGGTATTGTGAGTGTTGTCATAAAAGGTGAGGCTCCAGATGCTTTATCACAGGTAGATCGAATTAAATTAGTTAGACCTGATGAGTCGTTATTAAAAAAAGGAACTGATGGGCTTTTATATGCAGAAGAAGATATAGCACCCGACGTTGATGTAAGTTTAGTTTCTGGTTTTATAGAAGGAAGTAACGTGAACCCGGTTAATGAGCTGACGCATATATTGACCTTGGCTCGTCAATATGAGATGGCGATAAAATTAATGAAAAAAGCGGAAGAAAATTCAGCTGCATCGGCTCGATTATTGCAAACTAACGGTTAGAGTTACTATTTTTTTAAGAAGTTGAGGTTACTATGAATCCAGCACTTTATATCAGTAAAACAGGCTTGTCGGCACAAGACCGCCAGTTAGCCTCTATTTCAAATAATTTATCTAATGCGTCGACTATTGGTTTCAAGCGTGACAGAGTAAATTTTGAAGATTTGTTGTACCAAATACAACGTCAGCCGGGTGGTCAGTCTTCTCAAGATACACAGCTGCCTTCAGGTTTGCAGTTAGGTACCGGTGTTAGAGTCGTAGCGACTCAGAAACAATTTACTGGCGGTAGCTTACAAGTGACCGAGCAGTCCTTGGATCTCGCTATTAGCAATCGTGGTTTTCTCCAAGTGCAATTACCTACAGGCGAGACAGCATATACTCGTAATGGGCAGTTGCACATCAATGCAAGTGGTGAAGTGGTTAATGCTAATGGGTTTTTATTAGAGCCTACCATTGTGATCCCTGAAAGTTCAAATACCATTACTATCAGCCAAAATGGCGCTGTTTCAGTCAGTATATTAGGAGTGATAGATCCTCAGCAAGTAGGAGAAATTACTCTAACGGACTTCGTCAATCCCGCTGGCTTACAAGCAGTGGGCGGCAATTTATTTGTTGCAACAGCGGCAAGCGGAGATCCTCAGACAGGCACTGCAGGAGAAAATGGTTTAGGTTCAATTATTCAGGGTTCACTAGAAAATTCTAATGTTGATATTGTTGAAGAAATGGTGAATATGATTACTACCCAACGAGCCTATGAAATGAATTCTAAAGTGGTTTCTACCGCAGATCAAATGTTGCAGTTTATTTCACAAAATCTATAGCGAACAACGGTCAAAAAATGATGATACGAACAGCCTTATTTTATTTATACTTATCGCCTCTGTTGGTCGTAATATCTGCTTGTGTTCCTGATAATGTTCAACCCAATGATCCTTATTTTGCTCCTGTGGTGCCAGCACCACACCCCAAGATACCTCCCAAAAATGGGAGTTTGTATCAACCGTATCAAGGTCTTTCTTTATTCGGCAACACCAATAATCATCGAGTAGGGGATATAATTACTATTGCCCTCGATGAAAAAACGGTTTCAACAAAAAGTTCTGGCGTAGCCATTGATAAAGAAACCGATATTTCTTTGTTAGAAAATGGTAACCCAACAGTTCTTGGTCGAGATACTGCGAAAAATTTACCTATTGTTGGTAATCTCACATTCCCATTAAATGCTTCGCAATCACGGGCATTTGCTGGTGATGCTTCCGCAGATCAAAGTAATAGTTTAAAGGGTAATATCAGTGTCACGATTACAGAAATACTAAGTAATGGAAACTTGAGAGTGCGAGGTGAGAAATGGATGACGTTAAATCGTGGTGATGAATATATTCGTATTAGTGGTATTTTAAGAAAAGAAGATGTCAGTTTGCAAAACACCGTATCCTCAACTAAGTTAGCAGATGCAAGAATCTCCTATAGTGGTACTGGTGATTTAGCGGACTCGCAAAAGATGGGTTGGTTGGGACGATTTTTTAACAGCATACTGTGGCCATTTTAAGGAATGATAATGAAAATATTATTATCTACAAGTATTTCACAATGTTTACTTTTATTCGTTCTTATATTAATAGGACAGAATGCCATTGCAGAACGCATTAAAGACATTACTACCATTTCAGGCGTGCGGAGCAACCCTTTAATTGGGTATGGTTTAGTGGTGGGTTTAGACGGTAGTGGCGACGAAACTAACCAGACGCCTTTTACGACTGAATCCTTTATAAATATGTTGAAACAGTTTGGTATTGCGATTCCCGAAGGCGCAAGAATGCAGCTGAAAAATGTGGCTGCCGTGGCTATTCATGCAGAATTACCAGCATTCTCAAAACCCGGTCAGAGATTAGATATTACCGCATCCTCTATTGGCAATTCAAAAAGCTTACGTGGCGGAACGTTGTTGATGACACCCTTAAAAGGGGCAGATGGTAATGTTTACGCGTTGGCGCAGGGCAGTCTAGTTGTGGGGGGGTTAGGCGCGGAAGGTTTAGATGGTTCGAAGTTAACGATTAATATTCCCAGCGTAGGCAGAATCCCTAATGGCGCAACCGTAGAGCGTGCTGTACCCACGGCATTTGCTGCGGGACAGCCGATTGTTTTTAATTTACATCGTGGTGATTTTACTACGGCTAAACGCATAGCCGATAGTATTAATGATTTGTTAGGGCCAACAGTGGCACAAGCAATAGATGCGATGTCTGTGGAGGTTAGAGCGCCTAAAGATGCATCGCAACGGGTTAATTTTATTTCACTATTGGAAAATATAACGGTGGTCCCAGGTGAAGCTGCTGCACGTATAGTGATTAATTCAAGAACAGGTACGATTGTGGTGGGTAGTCATGTACGTGTGTCACCGGTTGCAGTAACCCATGGTAGTTTAACCGTGACCATTGCTGAAGATATTCAGGTGAGTCAGCCGGAATCGTTAGCCGATGGAGCGACAGTGGTGTTACCGAAAAGTAATGTCACTGCAGAGCAAGAATTTAATCCTATGTTTAAATTTTCTCCTGGCCCTACCATTGATGAGCTGGTTCGCGCGGTTAATGAGGTTGGTGCTGCACCGGGTGATTTAATGGCTATTTTAGAAGCCTTAAAACAAGCCGGCGCATTAAAAGCGGAATTGGTAGTCATTTAATGAACGAATGTAGCGAAAGTAATAACAGTAAGGTGTTCGTATGATCAATAATATACATGGCGATTTGGCTCAAATTAAGTCACAGCAACACACCCAGCAATCGTATACTGATTTACATAGCCTACAAAATATTCGCAAATTGGGTAGTGACGATAAAGAGGGTGCTTTACGTCAAGTCGCCCAACAATTTGAATCAATGTTTATACAAATGATGCTGAAAAGTATGCGTTCAGCCAATGAGGTTTTTGGCCAAGATAACCCTCTTAATACCTCTGAAACGAAACACCATCAAGAAATGTATGATAGTCAATTAAGTTTGACACTAGGAGAATCAAATAATATTGGCTTGGCTGATGCTTTTTATCGGCAGATGAAAAATAATTATTTATCGTCATCTAATACTGATGAATCAACTACAGCGTCATCACCTAATGCTAATGAATTAACTAAACTATCACCCAGTAGTGAAGCACCCAGTAGTGAAGCACCCAGTAGTGAAGCGATTCAACCTTTTTTTGGTAATGGTAGTCAATCCTCTCATGGTAATTTTTCTAATAGTCAGACATCTTCACAACGAATAACCGACGCCAAAGTATTAAAGGATATTCAGTCGCCCGAGGATTTTATTGCAAAAATGACCCCCTATGCCAAACAAGCGGCCGAAGCGCTAGGCGTTGATCATCGTGTTTTAGTAGCTCAGTCGGCGTTAGAAACTGGTTGGGGTGAACACGTTATTCGCGATCAACACGGTAATCAAAGCTTTAATCTATTTAATATTAAAGCAGATAGCCGTTGGCAGGGTAAATCAGTGTCCGTACCGACGATTGAATATGTGGGCGGTGTTGCTCAGCGTGAAAATGCAAGCTTTAGGCGTTATGCCTCAATTGATGACAGCTTTACGGATTATCAGCAGTTTCTCTCGCAGCCTCGTTACGAAAAAGCCTTGGCGGTAACTAGTGACGCTAATTTGTTCGTTAAAGAGTTGCAAAACGCGGGATATGCAACTGACCCTCGTTATGCGGAAAAAATTCAAAGTATTTTGGAAAATGAAAAAATTTGGTAAATAAAAAATTACCATAAAAATGGCTGTAATAAATTATTTTTGTAAACGTTCCACCTTAGGTAAAATGTATGTCTGGTGATATTCTTGGTATAAGTGTTAGCGGCCTCAAGGTTAGTCAAAATGCCTTGCGTACGGTAGGGCATAATATCGCCAATGCAAACACCGAAGGCTACAGTCGTCAAGCAACGGAAATCAATTCAGTTGGAGGTGCACAAAGCGGGATAGGATTTTTAGGTAGTGGTGCATATACGGGTAGTATTGAAAGAGTGGTGAATGAATTTGTCACTGGGCAACTGAGACAGGACACTACACTCTATAGTGAGTTGAATGCTTACAATCAAAATATTTTACAACTCAACACACTGTTAGCTGATGGAACCACTGGACTAACACAGGGGGTTCAGTCTTTTTTTGCAGCAGTACAAACGGTCGCAGATGACCCCACCTCAATGGCAACTCGTCAGTTATTTGTCAGTGAAGCTGAGAATTTAAGTGATAGCTTTAATACCTTAGCGGCGCGTTTAGACGATATTAATCGAGGTGTTAATGCGGGTGTCCAGATCGCAGTTCAAAGCGTTAATAATTTAACCAGCATGATTGCTAGTTTAAATAATAATATTGCAGAAGTTTCTGGCTCTTCTTCAAGTTCGCCTAATGATTTGTTGGATCAGCGTGACGAAGCCCTAAAAGAACTATCTAAATTAGTCTCAGTAAATGTTTCCTATCAAGACGACAATCAAATAAATATTATGGTGGGTAACGGTATTCCACTAGTTTTAGGTTCAGTGTCGACTGATATTCTTTTAGGACAAAATGAATTCAATCCTTCTAAAGCAGAAATCAGTTTAAATAATAGTGCTGTGGGACAATTCATCACTAGTGCATTTACGGGGGGAGAAATTGGTGGCTTATTTAATTTTCAATCCACTATTATAGATCCTACTTATAATGAGATAGGTCGAGTCGCTTTAGCAGTAGCCGATAATTTTAATCAACTTCAGCAACAGGGAATCACCTTAAATAATAGTTTTGGCTCCAATATTTTTAGCGACATTAATGATTCAGCAATCGCTTCTAACCGTATATTTCCCAGTGCTAACAATCTTACCGATGATGTCTCTCTGAGAGTGTCTATCGACGATTCTGCACAGTTAACATCGAGTGATTATTTATTATCAATCGATAGTAATGCGGGCATTTATCGTATTAATCGTTTGTCGGATAATACCGAGTTGGTAACGGCTCTGGTGCCGACGACTTTCCCAACCGCAATCACTTTTGATGGTTTATCATTAACTATTGATGCGGCTAACTTTAACGGTGGAGATCAGTTCTTAATACAGGCAACACGTACAGCAGCACATAACTTTTCAGCTGTTTCTCTAGAACCTGAAGGCATCGCTTTGGCTAGCCCGTTACAAACAGAGACGGATTTAGGTAACTTAGGTAGTGCAACGATCAACTCAGGCGAAGTCTTAGGTTTGGTAGATGCTGCGGGGCAATCCTTAGGTCTATTTTCACAATCGGGACAAATGTCACCCCCCTTATTAGTTAAATTTACTACATCAACAACTTACGATATATTGGATAATTCCAATCCAGGTAATCCCGTTCAGTTATCGCCGCCAATACGCAACCAAGTCTATGTACAGGGAATTGAAAATTCACTATTTACAACAGACAACGGGCAAACAAGTATCAGTAGCGCAGGTGCATTGATTGGTTTGCCTACGGGCAGTTCACAAGCGACACAGGCAGCACTTAAAGCATCGGCAGTGAGTCCTGTATTTGCTGCCATTGACTTTAGTGATACTGCGAATCAATTTTCATTTAATGTTGCAGTGAGTAACACCTTAGCGAATGCAAATGATGGTACGTTTACTGTCACCATTGATGACGCTTCTATTTCAAGTAATGCCGAATTATTGACAACGATTAATGATGATTTGATCGCAGCAGGTAGTCGCGTCCGTGCCTATATCACCGACGTGGCTCAGGGTAGTGCCTTAGCTTTTGCCTCTTTAGATCATGGTGTAGGGGATATTACTTTACAGACCTACAATCCAGACCCTGATGCGAATCTCGATAATGCACCTGTAGGCCAAGCCAATACCTTATTAGGTTTCGATATTGAAGCTAGCACGTTTACCAGTGTGGGAGGTGCCGATGGCATCAGTGGTATTGGCAGTGCGACCAATAATTACCCCGTAGAAACACTCACTATCGTGACTACAGATCCGGTCACCGCCATTACCACTTCACAAAATATTTTTAGCGCAGAGGATGCGAGCGCACGTACCACCGCAAGTCTGCTCAATAATGTGAGTGGGGTAACGGCGAACGCCTCTAATTATGTCGAGTTTAGGAGCTCATCGTTAACCTTATCCGCGCCATTACAACTAGAACTTAATGGCGAGCCTTTAATTGATTATGATAGCGGTGTGGTGAGTGGTGCGGTTCCATCGACAGCACTGAATAGCGGCGAAGATTTTAATGATTACCTAGCGGATACTATTAATGCGAACACCAACTTACAGGCATTGGGTATCTATGCCTTGAGTGCATATGATGCCGTTAATGATGAATTTTATGTAAAAGTGAATTCAAGCTTAGGTGATGATTTTACGGTGGAGCTGACGGCAGCTGCCTCTGGTGGTGGGTCTATTGCCATCAACGATGGGGCGAATACTAACGTCACCTTAACCGGGTCTGGCACTAATACTACTTCGCAAGCCGTTGTTGGTGGGCGTATCGATCTTGACTTAGCCGATAATATGACCTTATCTACCACGCCAGTCACTAGTAGCTTATTTGGTGACAGCAGTGGCGCTAACTTTGCGCAAACTGCCTACCTTGGCATACAAGCGAGTATTTCAGGTACAGTTTCTGCGGGGGACTTATTTAGTTTGAATTTTAATGCCAATGCAGAATTTGATAATCGTAATGCTCTCACCATGGCTGGCCTACAGCAGGCACAAACCATGGACGGCGGTACACAAAGTTTTCAGCAGACATACAATCAGTTAGTAGAAAGCATAGGGATTAAAGCCAGCGGCTCAATCAATAGTACTAGTACGGCAGAAAAAGTATTAGAACAAACTGAAAATCTACGTAATTCAATTTCAGGGGTTAACTTAGATGAAGAAGCAGCAAATTTAATTAAATTTGAACAGCTGTATTCCGCTAATGCACAAGTTATTACCGTTGCCCGAGATTTATTTGATCGATTGTTAAATAGTTTTTAAGATTAATGTTGTTACATTAATTAAAGAGAAAAGATTATGCGTATTTCCAATCTTCACATTTATAACTTAGCCAACAATAGTATGGCAGAAGCCAATAAGGAAATTGTTAAAACGCAGCAGCAGTTATCAACAGGTAAGCGTGTATTAACCGCAGCGGATGACCCGGTTGCAGCCACACGCATACAGCAGCTAACCGATAACATGTCAATGATTGAACAATACAATAAAAATATTGCTTTTGCCGAAGATAACTTGGCAACAGAAGAAGCGGCATTAACCAGCGTGACTAACCTAGTGCAGCGCATGAAAGAACTCGCTGTACAAGCCGGTAATACCGCCAGTCTGTCCGAGACCGAATACGATGTATTGGCCACCGAAGTAGATGCACGCCTAGAGGAATTGGTGAGTATTGCTAATACGCGTAATGCCAATGGTGATTATATTTTCGCTGGTTATAAAAGTCAGACACCCGCTTTTTCTGGAGATAATGTCAATGGTTTTCGTTACATGGGTGATGAGGGTACGAATAAGATCAAAGTTGATAATAATACCTTTGTTGAATCGAGTCATTCAGGTAAATCTATTTTTGTTGATGTTCCGAGTGTAGAAAACACCATAATCACTTCGGTTAATCCTAATAACCGTTCGATGCCACCCATTTCAATTTCTATTGGTGAAGTCGTTGACCAGCAGGCTTATGATGACTTCTATCCAGAAGATATTGTGATCACGTTTAACGATGATACGAATGTATCGCCACCAGTGAAAAACTTTACCGTGACTGAAAAGTCAACGGGAAAAATCATTGCTGAAAATCAAGCCTATGTTGCTGGTGCAGAATTGGTTTATAATGGTGTGAGTGTGCGTATTACAGGAAATCCTGCCTCAGCTGATACGGGCGCAAATTTAAATGGCGACCAATTATTTGTTAATTCAACCAGTACTCAAGATGTATTGACTACGCTAATGCGCTTTCGTGACGCGATGCAAGCAGTCGATGGTACGCAAGCATCGAGAGATCTAGTCGCTGCCTCGGTAGCCACTACCTTGGACAATTTATCCCATCTAGAAAACTCAGTATCAAAAACCGTGACGGATATTGGTACACGAATGAACACCTTGGATAATACCAAAGAGCAACATTTGGATACAGAACTAGTCTCTAAGATTATACTGTCAGATTTACGAGATCTAGATTACGCGGAGGCTGCTAGTCGTTTGTCATCACAAACATTAATATTGCAAGCGGCACAAGCCAGTTTTTTGCGTATTAGTGAGCTTAATCTATTTAGTAGAATGTAAATTAATAATAAAAATAGTCCACTCATTCATGGCGCAGATGTTGTGCTAATCCTCGTTATATAAAGAATAAAGCTAAGCTTGGTAAGAGTCGTGGGCTTTTTTTGTTTTTTGTAATTTTAATACACTCGCTTTATCATCATTCAACCTTTGTGACGCTAAATTATCGATGCTGATATTCATTGCGGTTATTGTGCTTAATAGCTTAATGGTTTCTGCTTCTTTTTCGTCACGTAGATTATTTTTTTTAATGGCAATAATTAATTGTTGACGTTGACTTTCATATTCTGCAACGGCAGCCCAGTTGTTGTTATTGGCCATGGCCAGAATTTTTTCTGTTAACGAGAGTAACTGTTGATAAATATTGTCTTGCATAATTTTGCCTTAAACGATAAATAAAAAGTGGCAAATTATTGCCATGCGGTTTTTTCCCTGCTCTTTTTCTCCTTTTCAGTATAGTCCAATACTCAGGAATCGTTCTAAACCCCTGTTATTCTGCACTTTTTTTTAGTTGGCACAAGCATTGCTTTTTGAATGGCTAAGAACGCTAGACACATTTTTATTTAATCGGTTATGTCACTGTAGTTATCACTATACATCACCCAATCATTACCCAGTAACAGGAGATAGGCTATGCCTTTAGTCATTAATACCAATATGTCATCATTGAATTCTCAACGACAAATGATGACTTCAGGAAAAGAATTAGATCAAGCGATGGAACGATTATCCTCGGGTAAGCGTATCAACTCTGCTGCCGACGATGCGGCAGGCTTAGCCATCGCTAATCGCATGACCTCGCAAATCCGCGGGCTCGATCAAGCGATTCGGAATGCCAACGATGGTGTGTCGTTAATTCAGACCGCAGAGGGTGCTTTAGATGAATCGACCAATATTTTGCAACGAATGCGTGAATTGGCCATTCAATCATCGAATGGTATTTATTCTGATACGGATAGAGCCACACTTGATGCAGAAGTACAGCAATTAGTGCAGGAATTAGATCGTATTGCAGAAACCACTAGCTTTAACGGACAAAATATCCTCGACGGCACATTAGGCAGTGTAGATTTACAGGTAGGCAGTGAAGCTAATCAAACGGTGTCATTTTCTATTCAAGCAATGAATACAGCAACCCTAGGTTTAGGCTCTACATCTTCTGATTTGTCGGGTGATAGAGTGGTGGATTTAACCGCATTAAACTCAGCGAACGCGGCAGTAACATTTAGTGACGGCGATATCTTGATTAACGGACAAGGCCTATCGGCCTTCGATGGCTCTACCGATCGTATTCAGGATATTGTTGATGATGTGAATGCTAATCTTTCTGGAGTGAGCGCATCCGCTTATAATGTTGCGGAAGCAGGGGCTGTTGGCACAGGGATTATTCAGACGTTGGATACTCTAACCGTCTCGGTATTTAATGCCTCAGATAATTCACAAACAGACTTTAATTTTACCAGCTCTACTGATCTTGTAGATCTGGTCAGTCAAATCAATATTAAAACAGGAGGAATTGTCGATGCTAGTATTGGTGACGGTGGTAAATTAGTTTTATCTAATGATACTGGAGCAGCCATAGGGTTGAGTTTTGAAAATACAGCTTCGGGTTCGGGCGATACATTAGATAGTGTGCTGGGTGTTAGCGCAGCAAGTGTTACCGATCAAGGCGGCGACAACCCAGCAGCCACTACAGAATTTGTTGCCTCTGCGGATGATGTAGCATTGTTTACTGGCAGTCTTGCTTTAAGTTCAGATGATGGTTCGGATATTAGTGTGACTAAAGGCGCCAATGGCACCGATACTGATCTAGCCAACCTCGGTTTTCGCGAGACAACGTCCGGTGAAGTCACGGGTTTAGCGCTAACCACCTCGAACCAAGCCCTTGTTATAGCGGCAGGCGATTTAAGTATTAATGGCACGGCTATCGCTGCCACAACAACAGGGGAAGGTTTACAGGGGAAAGTGGATAATATTAATGATGTAACCGCTACCACAGGTGTTGTAGCATCGGCATCTGCTTCTGAATCCTACACTTATGATGCCTCGATCACGCCAGTAGAGATTAAGGCAACCAATGCTTACACCGCATCGGCGGATGCGTCTTATCTTGAAGTACATCTTACCGACTCTGCAGCACCCTCAGGTTTCGCCGCCTTAACTGCTGATGTGACCTTTCAAGTAGATTCAGAATTATTGGATAATGTGGTGGTCACACTTGAAGCCAATGTGGGCAATTTTACTGGTGTTGCACCTACTGACTTTGATCTCACCGCTTCTTCAACTCATGAATTTAGGATGACAATTGATGGTGTTGCTTCTAATGCTGATATCGACCTAACAGCAGCCGATTATATTAACGGCGAAGGTATGGCAGCTGCATTAGAATTGGCTATTAATGCTGATGCTAATCATACGGGTGTTGGGGTTGAATTTGACGGTACAGGCTTTGTTTTTACCTCCGGCACGTCTGGAGCGACCTCTTCGGTAGCGTTCACTCTGGTAGGTGCTAGCTCAGGTGCTGACATTGGTTTTACTGGCGGTACTGCCATCGATGGTGCAGAGGTCATTGCTGATGCAGCAGGATTAGTGACAGCGATTAACACGGATCTAGTGGCAGGGGGTTCTTCTGCGGAAGCCTTTATAGACGCCAATAGTAAACTGGCCTTTAGAGAAACTGGGGTGCCAGGAGCCGGCGGTACTTTAGATGTTAATACGATGGCTAATGCAACGGCCGATGATGCTAATGTTAATGCCTTGATGGGTTTTGACTTTGCACAAACCTCAACCGGTGCTGCGAGTTACGCAGGTGCTACAGCATCGTTCAGTTTGAATGGTACGGATATTGATTTATCTACAGCTCAAGCCAGTGGCGGCAGTATTACCGCGATTGAAATTGCGGAAGCGGTGAATGATCAAGCGGCAACAACAGGGGTTACAGCTTATGTTGATGACGCAGATAAGTTACATTTTGCTGCAGATGATGCCTTTATTTTAGCGGATGATAGTAACGAGAGTGGTTTTGTGCAAAGCCTTGATGCGAGTGGAGCCTTAGTGGCAGGAACACATAGCACATTAACCGATGCTACAGGTTCAGTTAAAATCAATGGTTCTGAGGTGAGTAGTATTAGTCTGACGGATATTGATGCAGCGGTCACCACGATTAACGCGGCGCAAGGGGTGACGGGTGTGACGGCGGCCTTAGATGAAAATGGCGAGATTAAACTATCGTCTAATTCATCGATCACATTAGAAGTTGGACAAACATCCGGTGTTGCAGCAGGCCGAGTGTTGGGTGTTAACTTTATTGATACGGCTGGAACCGAAGGTGTCTTGGATGAACAAACGGTGAATGCAGGTATTGAACTTAGTGCTATTGATAGCAGCCCTATATCCATTGACGTGAATGCGAATGGCGCAACGGCGACGGGCTTAAAAGATCTGAATACCGATCTGAGTGGCACGGTAACGGGTTCTGCCTTATCCAGTATTAGCGTGGGTACAGCAGCAGGGGCGCAGGATGCTATTAATTCCATTGATGCAGCTCTAGAAACTATTAATGCTACACGTTCAGAACTGGGTGCGATTAATAACCGTTTGGACTTTACGATATCGAATCTAGCCAATGTGTCTGAAAATGCATCAGCGGCTCGTTCACGTATTGTCGATGCTGACTTTGCGGCAGAAACCGCCGCACTGAGTCGTGCACAGGTGCTCTCCCAAGCTTCACAAGCGATGTTGGCGCAAGCGAATGCCGCGCCACAGCAAGTGTTGCAATTGTTGCAGGGCTAAAATAGCAACAAGTCTCAAGCGGCAAGTGATTAGAGAGTATCTTTTCATTTGCCGCTTGAGGCTAGTCACTGACTGCTTATCCATCATTCTTAGAATACTTTTCTCAAATTATCCCTCCGATCAAACCATTTACGCCATAAAAAAAGTCAAAATCTTGTCATTTATAAATTAAAATCTATATTAATCAATAGCTTATAAAGTATTGCCTATTGCTTACTCTATTCTCAAAAGTTAATTAGCGATTAAAGTGACTGCCTAAGTAGTCGATAAGCTGCTTAAGACCTTAGACATTCGTTTCTAGCGTCGCCAGTTAGTCAGCCCAAAGGTTGGCATTTATCAACACTTATTAGGAGGCCACCATGGCTTTAATGATTAACAGTAACCTTGCATCTCTTAACGCCCAGCGCCAATTAACCAGTTCTGGTGCTGAGCTAGATAAAGCTAGTGAGCGACTTTCATCTGGTAAGCGTATTAACTCTGCAGCTGATGATGCGGCGGGCTTAGCGATTTCCAATCGCATGACTTCACAGATTCGTGGTCTCGACCAAGCGGTACGTAATGCCAACGATGGTATTTCCTTAATTCAAACCGCTGAAGGCGCTTTAGATGAATCCACTAACATCTTGCAACGTATGCGGGAATTAGCGGTACAGTCTTCGAATGGGATTTATTCTGATACCGATAGGGTCACCATTGATGCGGAAGTACAGCAGTTAGTGCAGGAATTAGATCGCATTGCAGAAACTACTAGCTTTAATGGACAAAATATTCTCGATGGTACGCAGGGCAGTATTGACTTGCAGGTAGGTTCTGAAGCGAACCAAACCATTTCTTTTGAGATTTCGGCAATGAGTTCGACTACTTTAGGTTTAGGGTCTACCAGCTCTGATTTATCTGGCGATGCTGTTGCAGATTTAACCGCAGTCAATGTGACGGACAACACAGCGATTACATTTGGTCAAGACGATATCTTAATTAACGGACAAGGTCTATCGGCCTTCGATGGTTCTACTGACCGCCTTCAGGACATTGTTGATGATGTGAATGCCAATGTCACCGGTGTAACCGCATCCGCTTTTAATACTGCGGAAGCGGGTACGGTGGGTACTGGGGTTATCCAGGCGGGTGATACATTGACCGTCTCGGTATTTAATGCATCAGACAATTCGCAAACAGATTTTAGTTTTACAACATCGACTGATTTGGCAGATTTGGTCAGTCAAATCAACACTAAATCAGGAGGAGTTGTTGATGCTAGCGTCGACGACGGTGGTAAATTAGTATTAACAAATGATACTGGGGCAGGCATAGGTTTGAGTTTTGACCAAGCGGGTTCAACTACCGATACATTAGATAGTGTTCTAGGTATTAGTGCAGCAGATGTTACGGCTCAAGGTGGTAGTAATCCATCGGATACGACAGAATTTGCTGCCGCTGCAGATGACGCTGCATTGTTTACCGGTGGTCTTGCCTTAAGTTCAGATGATGGTTCGGATATTAGTGTCACTAAAGGCGCCAATGGCACCGATACTGATCTAGCCAACCTCGGTTTTCGTGAGACAACATCCGGTGAAGTCACGGGTTTAGCACTAACGACCTCGAACCAAGCCCTGGTTTTATCGGCAGGTGATTTAAGTATTAATGGCACTGCCATCGCTGCCACAACAACAGGGGAAGGTTTACAGGGAAAAGTGGATAATATTAATGATGTAACCGCTGCCACAGGTGTTGTAGCATCGGCATCTGCTTCTGAATCCTACACTTATGATGCCTCTATCACACCGGTAGAGATTAAGGCAACCAATGCTTACACCGCATCGGCGGATGCATCTTACCTTGAAGTACATCTTACTGACTCTGCATCACCCTCAGGTTTCGCCGCCTTAACTGCTGATGTGACCTTTCAAGTAGATTCAGAATTATTGGATAATGTGGTGGTCACACTTGAAGCCAATGTGGGCAATTTTACTGGTGTTGCACCTACTGACTTTGATCTCACCGCTTCTTCAACTCATGAATTTAGGATGACAATTGATGGTGTTGCTTCTAATGCTGATATCGACCTAACAGCAGCCGATTATATTAACGGCGAAGGTATGGCAGCTGCATTAGAATTGGCTATTAATGCTGATGCTAATCATACGGGTGTTGGGGTTGAATTTGACGGTACAGGCTTTGTTTTTACCTCCGGCACGTCTGGAGCGACCTCTTCGGTAGCGTTCACTCTGGTAGGTGCTAGCTCAGGTGCTGACATTGGTTTTACTGGCGGTACTGCCATCGATGGTGCAGAGGTCATTGCTGATGCAGCAGGATTAGTGACAGCGATTAACACGGATCTAGTGGCAGGGGGTTCTTCTGCGGAAGCCTTTATAGACGCCAATAGTAAACTGGCCTTTAGAGAAACTGGGGTGCCAGGAGCCGGCGGTACTTTAGATGTTAATACGATGGCTAATGCAACGGCCGATGATGCTAATGTTAATGCCTTGATGGGTTTTGACTTTGCACAAACCTCAACCGGTGCTGCGAGTTACGCAGGTGCTACAGCATCGTTCAGTTTGAATGGTACGGATATTGATTTATCTACAGCTCAAGCCAGTGGCGGCAGTATTACCGCGATTGAAATTGCGGAAGCGGTGAATGATCAAGCGGCAACAACAGGGGTTACAGCTTATGTTGATGACGCAGATAAGTTACATTTTGCTGCAGATGATGCCTTTATTTTAGCGGATGATAGTAACGAGAGTGGTTTTGTGCAAAGCCTTGATGCGAGTGGAGCCTTAGTGGCAGGAACACATAGCACATTAACCGATGCTACAGGTTCAGTTAAAATCAATGGTTCTGAGGTGAGTAGTATTAGTCTGACGGATATTGATGCAGCGGTCACCACGATTAACGCGGCGCAAGGGGTGACGGGTGTGACGGCGGCCTTAGATGAAAATGGCGAGATTAAACTATCGTCTAATTCATCGATCACATTAGAAGTTGGACAAACATCCGGTGTTGCAGCAGGCCGAGTGTTGGGTGTTAACTTTATTGATACGGCTGGAACCGAAGGTGTCTTGGATGAACAAACGGTGAATGCAGGTATTGAACTTAGTGCTATTGATAGCAGCCCTATATCCATTGACGTGAATGCGAATGGCGCAACGGCGACGGGCTTAAAAGATCTGAATACCGATCTTAGTGGCACGGTAACGGGTTCTGCCTTATCCAGTATTAGCGTGGGTACAGCAGCAGGAGCGCAGAGCGCGATTGATTCGATAGATACCGCCCTAGAAACCATTAACTCCACAAGATCAGAACTGGGTGCGATTAATAACCGTTTGGACTTTACGGTATCGAATTTAGCCAATGTGGCTGAAAATGCAACGGCCGCCCGTTCACGGATTGTCGATGCTGACTTTGCCGCAGAAACGGCTGCATTGAGTCGTTCACAAGTGTTACAGCAAGCCTCACAAGCGATGTTGGCACAAGCGAATGCGCGTCCACAGCAAGTGTTATCACTGCTTAACTAATCTTGAAGTAAGAGAAGGTTAAAAGTGAAGTAGTCTAGGTGGGCTACTAGTCAACACGAGAGTAGCCCATCAAATTAGTACGACAAAGTAGTACGAAGAAGTAGTATGAGGTAGAAAGATATGAGTGAAGTTAGACCTACACATGTAACTCCTGCAGTACCGATGGTTGCCAGTGCTGCTTCATCTACACGTCCTGAAGAGGCAATGCCTGCACCGTCTAGCGGTAAAGAATTGCCAGTTCAAGAAGCTAAAAGTAGTCCTAGGAGTATTCCTGAGGCGCTTAAACAATCGGAAATTGAGCAAGCGGTGATTGAAATTAATGATTATGTTCAGTCAGTTCAGCGTGATCTTCACTTTAGTGTTGATCAAGACTCAGGCTTAACCGTGGTCCGCGTACGTGATAAGGAATCAGGCGAGCTAATACGACAAATACCTGAGGACATTTTCCTAAATTTGGCACAAAACTTGAAAGATAATCAACCTATACATCTATTTGATGCACACGGGTAAGGTGTTAGCGGATAGTCGCTAGCCTTAAACCGTAGTGATAAAAAAGGAGTCAATAAAAGGTGCATACTGTTATGCGCCTTTTACTGTTTCTTATTTAAAATTAGAGTATTGTTGTTTATTGATATGTTCTAGAGGTGACTATGTCGCAGAATATTGTTAGTGCATTGGGAGCAGGTTCTGGTATAGATACGACAGCCTTGGTGAGCTCATTGGTTGATATTGAGCGTTTAGCACCACAGGGGCGTATTGATACTAAACGCACCACAACGGAAACTCAAATTTCTGATTTTGGGTTGCTCAGTAGTGCCTTATCGGTTTTACAAGATGCTGCCGTTGCTTTAAATAGTGCCGATACCTTTAATAGTAAAGCCGCTTCTTTCACCGATAGTAGTGTGTTTGTTCCCGTCTCCCTCGATCCAGAGGCTCAGGTAGGGGATTATTCATTTGCAGTGACGCAACTCGCGCAGGCGCAATCATTATCTTCAAGTGCCTTATTTACCGCGCCCACCAATTCGGTAGGTGAGGGCACGTTAACGTTTGATTTTGGTAGTTGGGATGTAGTCGTACCACCCGCCAACCCTGCCACCTTTTCCGCCAATAGCGAGGTAACTTCTCAAGTCATTACGATTGATGGCAGTAACAACACGCTCAATGGTTTAGCAAAAGCCATTAACGATGCCGACTTTGGTGTGCAAGCCAGTATTGTCAATGACGGCAATGGTTATCGCTTAATTACTCGCGCGGCCTCAGGCCTTGATACGCAACTACAAATTACAGCAGCAGAAAGTGGCGGTTCGCCGACGAATACCGATAATGCGGGTTTGTCACGTTTTGCTTTTAATGCATCGGCGTTTCAGATGACGCAGAATCAACTGGGCCAAGATTCTGAATTGACAGTGAATGGTTTACAGGTTACGCGGGACAGCAATACCATTGATGATGTGATCGATGGCTTTGAATTTACGATATCAGGATTAACCGAGGCCAACGAGTCGGTTAATGTGTCGATAGATGAAGATAAAAGTGCGGGTGAAACGGCAGTACGAGACTTTTTTACCGCTTACAACACCTTCCTTGAAGTGTTAGAGCCCATTACAGGCTACAACTTAGAAACAGAAGACTATGGCAGTTTAGCCAAAGATTCTTTGGCGAAGAATATTCCTACCCAAATTCGTCAGTTATTGGTAGGTACCGTTACTGGCCTAGATAGCACGTTTACCTCGCTAACGAATGTCGGTATTCGTACAGAATTGGATGGGACTTTATCCATTGATGAAGACGATTTTTCTGCCGCCTTAGCCGATAATTACGATTTGTTTAAACAGTTATTTATTCCGGTTAGCACCTCATCAAACGATCAAATTACAGTGAATAGCACCGGTACTAACACGACTGCAGGTGAGTATGCCGTGGTGATTACGCAAGTGCCAACACAGGGAAACGTAGTCGGTACTGATATGGCCGATGATCTTATTGCCGAGTTGACTACCGCCTCTACTGCCAGCGCAGTATTAACGGGCGCAGCGCCTACGGCGGTGTTAGCGGATTTTGTTGCTGGCTCAGGTGATTTTACTGCTGGAGCGGCTATTTTACCCTTAGATTTGGCTACTCAAAGTGCGGGCGCAACGGATTATGATTTTAGCATTACTGTGGATGGCGTAGCATCAGCGGCTAATATCAGTTTGCCTGTAGCCGATTATGTGAGCTATGCCGCAATGGCAACGGCTTTAGAAACAGCCGTCAATGGCGATGCGAACATTTCAGACGTGACGGTCGCTTATGATACCGATCATTTTGTGTTGACTTCATCCACTACGGGAGCCGCCTCTAGTGTGGCATTGACCGCCGTAGGTGGGAGTGCAGATGATCTAGGTATTAGCACGGGAACGGCTACCGCAGGCACCGGCGGTGCTACGGATTATGATTTCACTCTTGAGATTGATGGTACTACCTCGGGCACTATTAGCATCACTCCTGGGACCTATGCCACTTTTGATGATTTAGCTACCCATTTGACTACGCAAATCAATGCGGATGCAACCTTAACCATTGCCAGCGCTAGCGTGACGGTAACGCATAATGGTTCTGCATTTGTTGTTACCTCGGATGCGACGGGCTCAAGCTCTACCATTGATAATGCAACGCTTGTAGGCAGCGAAGCGGCAAGTCTTGGCATGACTACGGGAACGGCAGTACAGGGTGGCACTGCGCCGCAATATGATTTCTCCATTGATGTTAATGGCACTACTTCAGGAACGATTAGCATCTCTGCAGCAGTTTATGCGGATAAAGATGCACTGGCGACTGAAATTCAAAGTCAAATTAATGCGGATAGTCTATTAACGGCAGCGGGTACATCGGTCAATGTGACCTACGACTCTGGCAGTGATAGCTTTACTATTGAATCCCGTTTATACGGGTCTAGTTCTACAGTGAGCGTCACCAATATTGGCGCTAGTGCGGCTGATCTTGGTTTAGGTGGCGGTGCATCTACTACAGGTATTAATGTAGCGGGGACTATTGATGGTGTGGCGGGTTTTGGTACCGGCAATGTCTTACTGCCAGCCTTAGGTGAAGACGGTGAAAGTATGGGCTTAATTATTGGTGAAAGCGCGACCTCTGCTACGGTAAATTTTTCTCGTGGTTTTGGTGGACAGTTAGAACGTTTGATTGAAGTATTCTTAGAAAATACCGGTGTCATTAGTTTACGTGAAGATTCTCTCAGCGATAATTTGGAGGGTTTGGAGGGTGATCAAGAAAATCTAGACAGACGTATTGAGTCTTATCGAGAGCGCTTGACCTCACAATTCATTGCTATGGAAGCGATTGTGCGTAGCTTGCAAGATAGCGGCGCTTTCCTTGAAAGCACCTTAGAAAACTTATTGAATGCTAATAATAATAATTAGCCGAAGTTTAAAAGAGATGAAAATCCCTAATGTGTAGATAAAAATCTATTGTGATTTTATTTATTGCTTCGATTTATGAATAAAGTACAGGAGAAGGTTGTTGAAGAAGCTATTTTTTCAGCGACATAAATGACTAGCTATAGCTCTTTGAATACTAATGGTATTTTAATATAGATTGATTAGCTAATAGTAGAAAAACAGTCTAAAAATAAGTTAAAGAACTCCCCCAAGATGCCGTTACTATTAATAAGTTACAAGAACAATACAACATGATGTTGTTAACTAGTTATTTATGGGAGAGTTTGTAGTGAATGCTCAACTAGCGTTAAAAGGGTACAACGACGTAAAAGTAGATGCGAGTGTTGCAGGTGCTTCACCTCATGGTTTAATTCAAATGCTTTACGACGGATTGTTAGAACGCATCGCACAACTAAAAGGTGCTATTGAACAAAATGACATTGAATTGAAACACCGCAAAGTGAATCAAGCGACTAGCATTGTCTTAGGTCTTAGGGAAGCATTAAATGTTGATGAAGCAGGTGATCTGGCCGGTGGCTTAGATAGCTTATATGACTATATACAGCGACAACTTTGGAGTGCGCATGTGAATAACGCTCCCCATCTATTAGATGAATGTACGGCACTGGTGGTAGAAGTTAGTAGCGCTTGGCGTGAAATTTCGTCTTCGGTTCATTAATTATTATAGCGACAAGTCTTCTAGCGACTTGTCGCTAATACTCAACTCTAGTATTTTTTCAATTCGATAATCCTCTAGTATTTTTCCTTTTGTTTATTTCTTGGCATGCTCTATGCTTTTCATAATATGAACAATGATAAATGACGGTTTTCTGCCGTTTTCTTATGAGGAAATAATTATGTCTACTTCAGCATCTATTGCCCCCGTTAGCCCAGCCACGCAATCTCTCGACATTGATTCGGTGACGCCTTACCAAGTGATTACCTTATTACTTGATGGCGCTTTAGAGCGTATTGATCAGGCGATCAGACGTGTAACCGAAGGCGAGATTGACGAGGCTGCAATGTTAGTCGAAAAAGCCATTGGTATTATTGGCGGTTTACGCAATAGTCTCGATCTTGATCAAGGTGATATAGCGACTAATCTCGACGCACTTTATGACTATATCTTGGCACGACTACAGGCGATCGATACCGAAACACCCTTAGTGACACTGGATGAAGTGAAAAATCTTCTGCAAGAGATTGACTCTGGCTGGAAAGGTATTGAAAAGACTATTGAGCGTTAAATTGTTAGATTGTTAACTGAGTTAATATCAAAGTTTAACTAAAGGTTCACGCTTATTAGCCGTTAGCTTTAATGATTGAAACATATATCATTGGAGTACTAATTATGGCTATTGTAGTACCAGCATCACATCTGGTGTTAATGCGTAAACGCAAAGCATTATACCATTTGATGAAAGAGCATAAATGGAATGAAGTCTCTGCATTAGAATTAGAATTGTATGAAGATATCAATCGTGCAGTCCAAGATCCCGAAAGATCGCCAAAAGAATTGTTGGCGGAGTTGGGTAGTGTGATTAGTGTTTATAAAGAGCTTACGACGCTTTGTCGTCTATATAGCCAGCAGGTAGTTCAGTAGGCGCGCTTAAGCTAGCACAGTAAAATATTCCCGCAAGATGGTCTAGTAAGCTAGCAGTTCAACTAGGAGGCTGTCCCCATTATGTCGTAAATTAATACTTGCCTTGTAGTTGGTAAGCGAAGGCAATAATTTGTGCAATAGCAATATACAAACTCTCTGGGATTTCATCGCCCAATTCTAATGTCATCAGTAATTCTAGCAAGGGCTGGTTTTCACATAAAGTGACGCCACTTTCGTGAGCAAGTGCAATAATTTCATGTGCAGTATCGCCTTCCCCCTTGGCACTAATCGTCGGAGCATTCTCACCATCATAAAATAAAGCAACCGCTTGTTTTAGCTCTTCTTCGGTAACATTCCTTAGTGGATTATTAGGCATTAGGTGATAATATCCACGAGGTTATAATCTATGGACAATTCTTGTTTTGGCGGTTTTCCTTTTATACAGGTCAAGTCTTCAACATTCAGTCCCTTTGCAATGAGTATATTGCGTAAATCACTTAATTTTTCGCTGGCTTTTTCACAAAGGCGATCGGATTCTGTCCACAGTGTAACGGAAATGGTATCTTCAATAATCATTAACTGAGTATGCAGTTGTTCAATTTTTTTACGGCTAGCATCCTTATTCTCAAGGCTAGGGCTATCAAGACTCGGGCCGCCAATACTAGGTAAGTCAAACGATAAGAACACTTGCCAGCGTCGAATAATTTTCTTGTCTTCGTTATCGTTATCGGTAGTGCCTTCTTCTGCATTCTCTTCAGCAGGATAGTGTTCGCGTTCTTTAATACTAATCTGTAAGGGCAATACTTGATCGCCCCAACGCAAGGGGATTTCTGTCGTAAAAGAGAGGTTTTTCGCGTTGGCTGTCTCGGTGCTTTGAGAATCAATATTGAGTGAGCGTAATTGATTTAAATGAATTTTTTCTTGCGCGCCACTAGTCATTTGGCTGAGCTGTTTATTGATGGCTTCGCGAATTTTTTTAATATCCGTGTGTTGATTTGCCGATGTCTTAAAGCCTAACAATTGCAATATTGTTTTTATGTTTTGTGGCAAGTCTTTAGGGTTGGTATTTGTTGGCGTACTTAATGTCGTCATATGTGCAAGTAGTTGGGTAACCAGAACATCGATTGAAGACTTAGCCGTACCGGTGTCAGCCATTTTTGTCTGGCCGCTACTCGCTAGCTCGGTAGATAACGTTTTAGTTAACAGCGTTAATGTTGCCCGTAAATCTCCAGAGAGGCTTTGCTGAGTTTGCAGCTTCTGCTCCGTTAGTACACCGCTATTTATGAGTGCGTTCTTAATTTGTAAGGCAGATGAAAGGCTATGATTTGTTTGAGCAAATTGGCTAACCGCTTGTAGTTGGCTCATGGTATTTTTACTGAGAATGAGATTTTGTATATTGGCTGGAAGCTTTTGTAAATTTTGGATGCTGTTGAGCAATTGACTGACAGGCTGTTGGGTGGGTAAGGCGGTGCGTAAGCTTTCAGCGATAGCGGGGCGGATACCAGCAACGGTTGGTTTAATGACAATTTGTTGCTGGCTGTTAAGTTGTAGCTGTAGTTGATCGCCTATTTTAAATGCTACGGGAGTGACGGTGGTTAATAGATTTTGTGTGCCTAAATTTTGCGTGAGTAAGTTTTGTGAGGATAGATTTTGCGGGTTAGCAGCTGACGATAATTTAATCAAATAAAGTGGCGTTTGCATGTTGGCTAGATTAGCCGCTGGCTTGGCGTCTACATTGCCGGCTATATTGTGGGCAGATTGGCTGAGTTTTGCCGCAGGTGCTGGTTGAAGCGTGGCCGCCAAAGTGGGATTGACTTTGGCTAATAATTGTAGCGCTTTTGGGGTTAATAATTGTGCACTGTTAACTTCGACATTAATGCTGGGGGCACTTTTTAAGGCTTGTAATAAAGGCGGTAATGTAGTGCCGCTATCCGTTTTGCCTGCATAAAGTAGCGCGGCCGTGCTAGACAAGGATGGCGTGCTTGAACTATTACCTATAGGGCTCTTACCTATAGAGGAAGTGGGACTATTGTTTACTGCCGTTATCGATGCCACCGCTGTAGACACGCTAGCATTAATAGTGGCGCGTGCAGGGGTTGTTTGTGGTGGTATTTTATCCATTAATTGACTGTTACCTTATGACTAACTGATTACCACCAAAGTATACTTTAAAAGAATTGTTCGAAACTCTCTATCGTCTCTCTAAGCATAGCAAGTTCTATCTATTTCTGCAGTTGACCGTATAATAGTGGCACTTATTTTTCCTAAATAGTTAGTTTTTGATGCCTACAGTAACCCCGTTATTACAGTTTACCCAATTTGGATGCGCGCGCGGGGGTGCAGGAGATAATCGCGTGTTATTTTCTGCTATTGATTATCAGCTTAATGCGGGAGATGTTGTGCAGATCGAAGGGCCGAATGGGAGTGGTAAAACCACATTTTTACGTGCATTGACTCGCTTGTTTCCCGATCATGAAGGAGATATCTTATGGCGCGGAGAAAGCCTTGTAGATGCGTCCTATGGCTTCCTGTCACAGTTATTATTTATTGGTCATCTCAGCGGTATTAAAAAAGCCTTAACACCCCGTGAAAACTTGAGTTTTTTAGCCAATCTTAATGGCCATTATACTCTCGAAGAAATTGATCACGCACTGGTGCAGGTGGGTTTGTATGGTTATGAGGATATGCTGGGATATCAATTGTCTGCAGGGCAAAATCGGCGAGTGGCTTTAGCACGCCTATATCTTTCTAATGCGCTGGTGTGGGTTTTAGATGAACCTTACACCGCCTTAGATGTTCAAGGTATTGATAAATTAGAGCGCTTGTTTGAAACGCATACCCAGCAGGGCGGTTGTGTCATTCTGACCAGCCATCAGCCGCCAAAAATATCAGGTCTTAAATGTTTGTCGCTACTGGATTATCCTCCAATAGCGGAGCTGGTTGACAATAATGAGCGTGAATATGGATAGTGCTCAGCCCTTATCGAGCACACGGCTTTCGAGCACAAGCATATCAGTGACATTGCTATCTATCGCTAAGCGTGACCTAGTGATTGCTTTCCGTCAGCGCAGTGACATGCTGAACCCTATTGTGTTTTTCTTAATGGTAGTGACAATGATGCCACTAGGAATATCGCCGCAGGCGAATACTTTGGCCGAATTAGCGCCAGGTTTACTTTGGGTGATTGCGCTGTTGGCCTGCCTATTATCATTAGATGGCTTATTTCGTAGTGATTATGAAGATGGTAGCCTAGAGCAATTGATCCTTAGTCCTCAACCCCTCTATTTTATTGTCATTACGAAAATGGCAGTGCATTGGCTGACCACAGGTTTACCATTAACATTGGTGGCGCCATTACTGGGCGTTTTATTGTCACTGCCAGCTGAAGGCTTCGTGCCATTATGGCTATCCTTACTGCTGGGTACGATCAGCTTAAGTTTTATTGGTGGCATTGGAGCCGCATTAACGGTTTCTCTTCGTCAGGGAGGGCTGTTATTATCCTTAATTATCATGCCTTTATACGTACCCGTACTGATATTTGGTGCGAGTACAGTACGTTCAGCAGTCGAGGGTTTAGCGTATACGGGCTCATTAGCCGTATTGGGAGCGTTTTGCGCCATAGCGTTGATACTGGCGCCATTAGCGATAGTGGGTGCGTTAAAAATGAGTGTTCAAGAATGATGAGGCGTGAGATGCGAGATGTTAGACGCGAGACGCGAGACGCTTTAAAAAGAAAACCCATACCTTAAAAGCGTCTCGCGTCTAACATCTCACGTTACCCCTCAGGACGAGGGGTACGCTGAAAACGCAGGAGCAGTTTTCGTGCTAACAAGCCGCAAAGCGGCTAAAAGGAGTACATTTTGGCTTGGCAGTGGTTTCATCGATTAGGTTCACCGCGATGGTTTTATGAAAAAACCGACCGTTGGATGCCGTGGCTAGCATTATTAGCAGTAGTCCTGCTAATAGTAGGTACCGCTTGGGGACTAGGATTTGCCCCGATAGATAGTAAGCAGGGTAATAGCTACCGAATTATCTATATTCATGTGCCTGCCGCATTTCTCGCTTTGGCGGGTTACTATATAATGGCGATTGCAGGTGCTGTGGGCATTATTTGGCAGATGAAGCTGTCCTATATGGTAATGCGTTCTGCAGCTCCTATAGGTGCTGTATTAACGTTCGTGGCTTTAGTGACTGGCGCAGTATGGGGTAAACCTACATGGGGAACCTGGTGGATTTGGGATGCGCGTATTACCTCCATGCTGATTTTATTCTTTTTATATCTAGGTATTATTGCTTTACAAGGCGCTTATCAAAATCAAACCACGGCGAATAAGGCGAGTGCAATTTTAGCTTTAGTGGGCACTATTAACATTCCTATCATTTATAAATCCGTGGACTGGTGGTTTACCTTACATCAACCCGCCACGTTAAAATTAATGGGTGCTTCCAGCATTGATGCATCGATGGCTTACCCTTTATTAATAATGATCGCTGGGTTTTATCTTTTATATGCATGGTTACTCATGCACTGGACAAGAGTAGAAGTGTTACATGCTGAAAGAAAGACATCGTGGGTTAAGGCGTTAATTTTAGACGATGGTACCATTAGGAACAATAAATCATGATGTTTCAGTTTGCGTCTTTAAATGATTTCTTCGCTATGGCGGGTCATGGCGGTTACGTGTGGGCGTGTTATATTATTACTGCGCTAGCACTCATTACTGTAGTGTATTTACCCTATAGAAATAAAAGTCAACTATTTGTCCAATTAAAACGTCAACAACGGCTAGAGAATCAGCAGTAAATTTATAGGTATAAAAACATAGAGTCAATTATGCATCCTGTTCGTAAACAACGTTTATTTATTATCTTATTTATTGTCATTTTTTCTAGCATTGCTGTGTTATTAATGACCTACGCATTGCGTGAAAATATTAATTTATTTTATCCGCCTACAAAAATTGCTTCAGGTGAAGCACCGAAGAATACTCGTATTCGCGGTGGTGGCTGTGTGGTAGAGGGGTCTATTGTACGTTCGACGGAAAGTTTGCAGATAGATTTTTTGATAACCGATGGTATCGCAAATGTGCCTGTACGTTATACAGGGATATTGCCGGACTTATTTACAGAGGGAGAAGCTGCGGTGGTGAATGGTTCAATAGACAGCAATGGCATATTCCAAGCGACCGAAGTATTAGCTAAACATGACGAAAATTATATGCCCCCAGAAGTTGCTGAAGCTATGGCGCAAGCTAGTAAAGCATCAGGTACGCAGCATCAAGAAACTTGCGAGCTATGATTGTGATGCTGCGCATCGTAAGACGTTAGATGTGAGACGCTTTTAAGGTGTTATTTTTTTAAGCATCTCGCGCTTCACATCTAACGTCTAGCCATTAAAAAAAGAATGCAGTACTACATACACACAACAAACTCAATAGAACCATCAACTAAGAGCCTCACCACACATGCTTCCTGAACTTGGTCATTTTTCTCTTATTCTTTCTCTTTGCTTATATAGTCTTTTAGTGGTGCTGCCACTATGGGGGGTGTATAAAAACAATACCACCTTAATGGCTAGCAGTCGGCCTTTAGCGGCGGGTTGTTTTACGTTTGTTCTTTTTAGTTTCATTTGTTTAGCCGTATCATTTTTACAAGATGATTTTACTGTTAAGTATGTCGCCAACCACTCAGCAACCTTGCTGCCTTCTATATATAAAATTAGTGCTGTTTGGGGCGGGCATGAAGGTTCGTTGTTATTATGGGCATTGATCCTTTCTGTTTGGACATTTGCTGTCAGTGTGTTTAGCCGCCATTTGCCGATAGATATGTTAGCTCGAGTATTATCGGTAATGGGCATGATTGCTATCGGATTCCTCTTGTTCATGTTGCTGACGTCTAACCCATTTGATCGCATTTTACCTTTTCCTCCGTTGGACGGTGCAGACTTAAACCCTTTGTTACAAGACTTTGGTTTAATCATTCATCCTCCCATGTTGTATATGGGCTATGTTGGTTTTTCTGTGACGTTTGCGTTTGCAATTGCCGCATTAATGTCTGGTCGTTTAGATAGTGCATGGGCACGTTGGTCGCGTCCATGGACAACGGTTGCCTGGGCATTTTTAACGTTCGGTATTGCATTAGGCAGTTGGTGGGCTTATTACGAGCTTGGTTGGGGTGGATGGTGGTTTTGGGATCCTGTTGAGAATGCATCTTTTATGCCTTGGTTGGTAGGTACAGCTCTCATTCATTCTCTTGCGGTAACAGAAAAGCGAGGCGTATTTAAGAGCTGGACTATTTTATTAGCTATCTTTACTTTTTCCTTAAGCTTACTCGGCACTTTTTTGGTTCGTTCTGGTGTATTAACGTCAGTGCATTCATTTGCTAACGATCCCGAGCGTGGTGTCTTTATTTTATGGTTTTTGTTGCTTGTTATTGGCGGTTCATTATTATTGTATGCTTTACGCTCGCCAGCGGTAAAAAGTATTACTTCGTTTGAATGGTTGTCTCGAGAACTATTTTTATTAAGTAATAATGTTATCTTGGTGGTTGTTATGCTCACCATATTGTTGGGCACATTATACCCATTATTTGCTGATGCCCTAGGGTGGGGGAAAATTTCAGTGGGCCCGCCTTACTTTAACGCCTTCTTTGTTCCATTAATGGGGGGGCTATGTATATTGATGGGGATAGGGCCATTAACTTTATGGAAAAAAACCAGTAAAGAAAGGATATGGAACTTAGTGAAGCATCCTATCGTCGTGAGTATTATTTTAGGTGCGGCATTTCCATTATTTTATGGTGAAGACTACTCGATATTTTCTGCGCTTACGGTGGCAATTGCGTTATGGATTGTGAGTACGCTTATTGTTGATATTCGTCATAAAACAGAGAATGCCTCTAGTCTGATTAGTGGTTTTTCACGTTTGACAAAAAGTTATTATGGCATGGTGCTAGCCCACATGGGGATAGCCGTGACTTTATTGGGAGCATGCCTTAATACCATTTACAGTGATCAGCGTGATTTACGTATGGAAGAGGGTGAACGTTTAAGTCTAGGACGCTATGATTATCACTTGGTTGCCATTAAGTCGATCGCAGGGCCTAATTATCGTGCACAGCAAGGTCAAATAGATGTGTATAAAGATAACCGTTTAGTGAGTAATTTATTCCCGGAAAAACGTCAATATCTATCAGGCGGTAATGTGATGACTGAAGCCGGTATTGATTCTGGGTTCTTTGGTGATATCTATGTAGCACTGGGCCAATCACTAGGCAATACCGATGATGGCAAGCAAGTTTGGGCTGTACGTTTACATGATAAGCCTTTTGTTAATTGGATTTGGTTAGGCTCATTATTGATGGGCTTGGGTGGCTTGTTGGCGATCAGTGATAAACGTTATCGCTTAGCAAAACAGCCGTCAAGTGACGAGCAACCGATAGCAGGAGAAGCTACTTCTAGCTAACGATTATGCAACGTTTTACATTATTTATTCCACTTATTATGTTTGTCATCTTAGTGGGTTTTTTCTGGCGAGGCTTGTCGTTAGATCCTACAGCGATGCCATCGGCACTAATCGATAAACAGTTCCCAGAATTCACCTTAACTAATTTACATTCGGGTGAGAAAATTAGTCGTGCCGATATTTTAGGTCAGGTCGCCTTAGTGAATGTATGGGCCACATGGTGTGCTGCTTGTAAATATGAGCATCCTGTTTTGAATAATATCTCCGCACAAGGCGTGCCTATCATTGGTCTTAATTATAAAGATAATTCTCCAGCAGCACTGAAGTGGCTGACAGCGCTAGGTGATCCGTATCAATTAATTATTGTCGATCCAACAGGTAAGTTAGGTCTTGACCTTGGTGTATTTGGCGCACCAGAAACGTATTTAATCGATAAGCAAGGCGTTATTCGCTATAAGCATGTAGGTATTGTGGATATGCAGGTGTGGAATGAGTTACTTAAACCACGTTATGAACAGTATTCGCAATAGAAGCTACTGACTAGCAGGGTGCTTGAAAAGAATACACTCCGTTTCAGGCCATCTGAGGCATGGATGCCGAAGCTGAGCGTATAAGGACATATTCAAAGCGCGCCTGAAATGGAGTGTATTCTTTTCAAGTGACCGGTAGTATACCTATAGCTTAAAAATTTTGATGATTTTTACAGCGTGGCAGTTAATAATTTTTTTGTATAAGCATGGATTGGGTTTTCAAGCACCTGTTTGGCTTCTCCTTGCTCAACAATTTCGCCGTCTTTAATGACGATAATGTTATGACTAAGCGCTTTGATTACGTGTATATCATGGCTAATAAAAACATAACTGAGTTTACGTTCTTCTTGCAGTTTACGTAACAAGGTAATTACTTGCATTTGTACTGCACGGTCTAGTGCAGAGGTGGGTTCGTCTAGAAAGACCACTCTTGGATTTAGTATCAAGGCTCTGGCAATAGCAATACGTTGCCGTTGGCCACCAGAAAATTCGTGCGGGTATCGATCTTTAGTCTTTGGGTCTAAGCCCACCTCATACATTATGTTAGCCACTTTTAGATCAGTTTCCTGCACACTAAGTTTTCCATAAAGATGTAAACCCTCACTAATGATCTGCTCTACACTCATGCGTGGGCTAAGACTAGAAAAGGGATCTTGAAATACCGTTTGAATTTCACAGCGTATAGGACGTAATTGTTTTTCATTCAGATTTGTAATTGACTGGTTATCTAATAAAATATCACCGCTTGAAGAAATTAATTTCAACATTGCCAGCGCTAATGTTGATTTCCCTGATCCGCTTTCACCTAATACACCAAGCGTGCTCCCTTCGATAAGGGTCATGTTAATATTCTTTAATACATGAAAAAAATCTTTGCATTTACCAAATAAAGGTTTATTTATGGGAAAGTCTACGCAGAGTGACTGGGTTGCCATGATTGGACAGGCTGGACTGACTAATTGATCGAGGCTAACAGGTTCGCCGCTAGGGTGACTATTAATTAAGAGCTTAGTATAGTCATTTTGAGGGTTCTGAAAAATATCCTTAGTGGCGCCACGCTCGATGATTTCACCTTTATTCATCACCAGTACGCGCTCAGCCATATAGTTTACGACACCTAAATCATGAGTAATTAATAAGATACTCATGCGATATTGCTGCTGTAATTCTTTTAATAAATCTAATATTTCTTTTTGTACGGTAACATCAAGTGCGGTGGTGGGTTCATCGGCAATCAGTAGGGCGGGCCTATTGGCTAGCGCCATAGCAATCATCACACGCTGTCGTTGACCGCCAGAGAGTTGATGAGGGTAGGACTTAAGTTTCGTTTCTGCATCGGCAATCTGCACCTGCTCTAGCAATTCTAAAGTTTTACTACGAGTACTTTCTTTACTAGTTTTATTTAATGCTTGGTGAATATTGATAACTTCGCCAATTTGCTTTTCAACGGTTTGCAAGGGGTTCAAGGCGCTCATCGGTTCTTGAAAAATCATACCGATATTATGCCCGCGTATTGCCGTCATAGCTTTTAATGGCAGAGACAGTAGTTCTTTTTCATTAAATAAAACCTCACCACTGGGGTGAAAGGCCAATGGGTAAGGTAGTAAGCGCATAATGGAATGCGCGGTTAGGGATTTGCCTGAGCCTGACTCTCCTACTAGCGCAATGGTTTCATTATGGCCAACATCAAAACTGATATTTTTGACAATATGGATATCCTTTTCGCCTTGATGAAAAGAAATGGAAAGATCGTTAACGCATAAAATGTTAGTCATATTTTTTATTAATTATAGCTTATTGTTTACGGGCATTTGTTTATGAACTGTCGTTTATGAAAAAGTATTTATTGAAGGTTGCCTATCGAGTAAGTAATCGGGGATCAAAGGCATCTCGCACCCCTTCACCAATAAACACTAGTAGCGTCAACATGGTCGACAATACTAAAAATGCCGTCACTGCTAGCCAAGGCGCATGTAGATTACCTTTACCTTGAGACATTAACTCGCCAAGTGATGCAGAGCCTGCAGGCAAGCCAAAGCCTAAAAAGTCTAATGCCGTTAGTGTTGTAATAGCGCCGGTCAATATAAAGGGAAGTAGAGTCATCGTGGCAACCATCGCATTAGGTAAAATATGTCGATACATAATGGTTAAGTTACTAACGCCCATAGCCTTGGCTGCGCGTACATATTCTAGATTTCGGCCACGTAAAAATTCTGCACGGACAACGTCAACTAAACCTGTCCAACTAAATAACAACATAACACCCAGTAACCACCAAAAGTCAGGCTGAATGATGCTCGCCAAAATAATGAGAACAAAGAGTTGCGGTAAGCCCCCCCATATTTCTAAAAAGCGTTGCCCGTATAGGTCGACTCTACCACCGTAAAATCCCTGTAATGCGCCAACAGCTACGCCAATAATACTGCTGCCTATGGTCAACGCCAGGGCAAACAAGATGGAAATACGAAAGCCATAGAGCACGCGAGCGAAAACGTCGCGTGCTTGATCATCGGTACCTAACCAATTCTGCAAGCTAGGAGGGGAGGGCGCTGGTTGGGGCAAATCGGAAATGTGAGTGTCAAAATTAAAAGGCACCACTGGCCATAACAGCCAGCCTTTGGCTTCAATAATTTCAATAATATAAGGGTCGGTATAATCTGCTTCCGTATAAAAGTCACCATCAAAAGTAGTTTCTGGGTAGGAGACTAATACCGGTGAATAAAGTTCGCCATCATAGGAAATAAGTAAGGGTTTATCATTAGCGAAGAATTCTGAAAATAAACTGACGAAAAATAACGTCAGAAAAATTAACAGACTCCAGTAAGCGCGTCGATTCTGAAAAAAAGTGACTAAGCGACGTTGATTAATAGGTGATAATTTTTTCAATAGAATAGTCCAATTATGCTTGCTGACTTTCAAAATCAATTCTAGGGTCTACAAGCACATAAACTAGATCCGAAATTAATTTAATGAATAAACCAATCAAAGTAAATATAAATAAAGTCCCAAAAATAACCGGATAATCACGGTTCAATATAGATTCAAAGCCCAAAAGGCCTAAGCCATCTAGTGAAAAAATGACTTCAATGAGCAGTGAGCCCGTCACAAATATACTGAAAAAAGCAGCGGGAAAGCCAGAGATGATGATTAACATTGCATTGCGAAACACATGACCATAGAGCACTTGCTTTTCTTTTAAGCCTTTGGCTCTTGCAGTAGTAACGTATTGTTTATTTATTTCGTCTAAAAATGAGTTTTTAGTTAGCATAGTTAAGGTAGCAAAACCACCGATAGTGTAGGCGGTTAATGGTAAAGCTAAATGCCAAAAATAATCTTTTATTTTTTCGAACCAGGACATTTGTGCAAAATCTGGTGAGGTCAGCCCCCTTAATGGAAACCAATCTAAAAAACTGCCACCGGCAAAGACCACAATCAGCAGAATACCTAATAAAAAGCTGGGGATGGCATTAGTGACTACTACAAAAAAGCTACTGTAAACATCAAATCGACTGCCGTGAGATACCGCTTTATATATGCCCATGGGTATGGAAATAAAATAGATCAGTAAGGTACTCCACAGGCCTAGTGAAATAGTCACGGGCATTTTTTCTAGAATGAGATCGATAACGGATGTATTACGAAAAAAACTATCACCAAAATCAAAACGTGCATAGCTAGTTAGCATGTCAAAGAACCGTATGTAGGCAGGTTTGTCGAAGCCATAAAGTTTTTTAATCTCTGCTATGATTTCTGGGGGTAACCCTTGGGCACCACGATATTCATTATTGTTTTTTTGTCCGCCTTCAAAACTGCCACTACTACCACTGGTCCTATCGGACTGGCCGGTATCATGGCCTTGAATGGTGGCAATCATTTGCTCAACAGGACCGCCTGGAGCTGTCTGTATGATACAAAAATTAATGACTAAAATACCCAATAATGTGGGCAAGATGAGCAGTAAGCGCCGTAGAATATAAGTACCCATAAAAACTCTCTATTGCTCCCTAGCAAGGGTTAACTTGTTGGCTTTTTCAGTGTCGTACCACCAAGTAAAAATCCCTGTAGTATAATAGCGATCATATTTCGGTGAGATATCTGGGATGCCAAACTTATCCCAATAAACAACGCGGTTAGAGGCTTTATACCACTGCGGTATAACATAATGGTTATGCAGTAATACCCGATCAAGTGCGCGAGTAGCAATGACAAGTTCTTTTCGGTCGGCCGCATTCACTATGTTGCTGATCAATTTATCAACGACTGGGTTTTGTATCCCAATTAAATTACCACTGCCTTTTGTAGTCGCCGCTTTTGAACCCCATAAATTATTCTGTTCGTTACCCGGAGATTCACTCTGCGCGAAAACGTGTACTGTCATGTCGAAATCAAAGCTGCGTCTACGATTAATATATTGTGAGGTATCGACTAAACGCACATCTGCCTCAATACCTAATCTAGAAAGGTTTTTAATAAAGGGGTTAACAATACGCTTGAAACCGGGAGAGACTAATATGATTTCAAAGCGAATAGCTTCACCTGTCGCATTATACAGCTGGTTGTCTTTTACAATGTATCCCGCTTTATCCAGTATTTTCTTAGCTACGCGAAGGTTTGGGCGGTTACGACCACTGCCATCAGATTTAGGCGGGGTATAAATATCAGTAAATACCGTACTGGGGAGCTGCTCTTTAAAAGGCTTTAAAAGTACAAGCTCATCTTGATCAGGTAAACGAGTAGCGGAAAATTCACTGTTTGAAAAAAAACTATGCGAGCGTAAGTAAGCCTTATAGAAAAGTGTTTGATTTGACCATTCAAAATCAAAAGCATAGCCAATGGCTTTGCGTAATTCTATATCTTGAAAAATAGGCTTGCGGATATTAAAAACGAAAGTTTGTATCCCACTGTTGGCTTGATGATGGATGATTTTTTTGACTAGTTTTTTATCCTTTACTGCCGGAATGTCATAAGCGGTAGCCCAAAATTTAGAACTATTTTCCCAGCGATAATCGTATTCATTGGCTTTAAGCGCTTCAATGGCGACATTATTATCACGATAATAATCAATACTGACGCGGTCAAAGTTATATAAGCCCATATTAACGGGTAGATTACGGCCCCAATAATTTTCATCACGCGCATAAGTAATATTTCTACCTGCATCCACACTGTGAATGCGATAGGGCCCACTGCCTAGTGGCATTTCTAGGCTGGTCTTATCGAAGTCTTTATCTTGCCAGAAATGTTTGGGTAGTATAGGTAGTTGCCCCACCGTTAAGGGCAGTTCGCGATTTTCTGTCTGCTTAAAAGAGAATTTCACCGTATGACGATTAATCGCTTCGACTTTATCGACATCGCCGTAATAAAATTTATAACTAGGATTACCTTTTTCTAGCAATAGGTTAAAGCTAAATACCACATCTTCCGCTGTAATAGTTTTGCCGTCATGGAAATAGGCTTCTGGGCGTAGGTGAAAGATGACCCAGTTACGATTTTTTGGGTATTCTATGGTGTGGGCCAGTAAACCATATTGAGTGAAGGGTTCATCGGCTGCACTGATGGTTAGGGTGTCATAGATTAACTCTAGATTCTGAGCTGCATTGCCTTTGGCAATATGGCCATTTAAGCTATCAAATGTACCCGTACCAAATAGTCGTAACAAGCCACCTTTCTTTGCCTGGTCTGAGGTGTAGTCGAAGCGTGTAAAGTCTGCAGGGTATTTGTGGTCACCATGCATGGCAATGGCGTGGCTTTTGGTGATTTTTTCTGTGCTATCGGGGTTGGCAAAAATGGAGCTGCTAAATAAATAAATACAAACTATAGTGAGAAAGTACGTTAACGTTTTACAGTTTGTTGTCAACACAGTGGCTTATCCTGATGATTTGCTATTATTGTAGGAGTGTTTTTTAAGGGCTAAGTTCAATTGTTATTCTATGACACAAGATAGTTTATAGCGATGGAGTAAGTCAATAGTTGAATAAATAATGATTGCAGATCGATAGGGGGGTCGGGACAGGTCTTGGATGCTAAGCAACGTAACCATTACGAGGGAATGTTAAAGGACTTTAATGAAAGCGTGTCTTTTGTTAATTGAATATACCAGCCAAGTTCTCCCCAATCACCAAGCACGGTTCTCTGTGCGCTTTTATTGTCAATGGTCAGTGGGTGGGTATTAGGTCGATGGGTGTGTCCGTGGATTAAGCTGTTGACATTATATTGCCGCATAATGTCGATCACTGCTTCTGAGCTAACATCAACGATATCTTCAGCTTTTAGACTGGTCATTGCTTGGCTTTGTTGCCTGAGTTCTTTTGCGTAGTTGCGTCGCTGTTCTAAGGTCTTAGAGAGTACTTCTTGCTGCCATTGAGGTGACCGAACCTTTGCACGAAATTGCATATACTCATTATCTTTGGTGCATAAACTATCGCCATGCAGCAATAAGTATTGCTGTCCTTGGTAATCAATTAGGGAGGGGTCTTTGATTAAGCTGACACCGGCCTGTTGAGCAAAGTGTTCACCGATTAAAAAGTCGCGATTACCGTGCATAAAATACACTGCAGTGCCGCTATCGGTATAGTTTTTTAATTGTGTGATAACCTCAAGGTAAAGAGGAGTGTCATCGTCATCACCTAGCCATGTTTCAAAAAAATCGCCGAGGATATAGAGCGCCTCGATGTCTTTTGCTGTGGTATCCAGAAAAGCATAAAAAGCCTGCGTAATAGCAGGCCTTTTAGGATCTAAATGTAAATCAGAGATGAAAAGTAGGCTCATTAAGCGATGAACTCGTGACGTGGACTAGGATGCGCTGGCTTTATCGGCATTGCTTTCATCATCAACAGTGCTCTCTTCAGCATTCTCGTTTGAAGAGACTGCATCGCTAATACTGACTTTTTCTATGATAACGGGTTCTGTAGGAACATCTTGATGAAACCCATTAGAGCCAGTTTCAACAGCCTTGATTTTATCGACAACTTCTTGGCCTTTAGTAACCTTAGCAAAAACACAATAGCCCCAACCCTGCGTATTTTTACCACTGTGGTTAAGGAAATCATTGTCTTTTATATTGATAAAAAACTGTGAGCTTGCGCTGTCTGGGTCCATGGTGCGTGCCATTGCTAGGGTGTAGCAGTCATTCTTCAAGCCATTATCCGCTTCATTGGTAATAGGGGCACGAGTTTCTTTTTCCTGCATGTCATGATCGAAGCCGCCGCCTTGGATCATGAAATCATTAATGACTCGATGAAAAATAGTGCCTGCATAAAAACCATCTTCCGCATATTGTCTAAAGTTAGCGGCAGATTTAGGCGCATTTTCGACATCTAGTACGATAGTGATGTCACCAAAATTGGTGTGTAAGGTGATCATTGAAATATCCCGTGGTTGTGAGGGAGCCTCTGAATAAGTCTGGACAAGGCAGAATAAGATGAAAAATAGTCAGTATCAAGGCACAAAAGGCACGTAATAGTGAGTGTATTGCGAAGTTTTACAACGCAGCGATTAGCTATTTTTCGCTTATACTGTCCGGCCAAGGCTTGTTCAGAGACTCCCTAGGTAAATGGGTAAATTGATTGCGACAGTGTATGGCTTCTCGTTGCTATCAGCCTAATTTGCTTAGCATGTAGTAAATGGTTCTATAAATAATACGCATTAGCGATGAATTAAGCATGTGAGAAGCTCAAGAGCTAGCTATAATACGCTTTTTAACGACATTCTTCTACTCATCGAAAACAGTAACGGAAAATTTATGACTGTAGACAAGCTTAGCGTCGACTCTATTGCAGATGTTGATGTCGATAAACAAGCTCGACCATTGCATTTTTTAGAACAAGTGATTCAGCAAGATATTCAACAAGCGACGGAAGCCGGAAGTACACTTCAAGTCGTCACCCGTTTTCCTCCAGAACCTAATGGATACCTTCATATAGGTCATGCGAAATCAATTTGCTTAAATTTCGGCCTTGCAGAAACCTTTAGTGGCGTTTGTAACCTACGTTTTGATGACACTAACCCAGCAAAAGAAGACCAAGAGTATATTGATGCCATCATACGCGATGTAGAGTGGCTAGGGTATCAGTGGGCTGGAGAGGTTCGCTATGCCTCTAGTTACTTCCAGCAGTTACATGATTGGGCGGTCAACTTAATCGAGCAGGGTAAGGCCTATGTGTGTCACCTCAGTGCGGAACAAGCGCGAGAGTACCGAGGCACCTTAACTAAAGCGGGTGACAACAGCCCTTATCGTGAGCGTAGTATTGAAGAGAATCTTGCTGAGTTCGCCAAAATGCGTGCAGGCGAATATGACGAAGGCGCTTGCGTCTTGAGGGCTAAGATTGATATGGCTAGTCCTAATATCAATTTACGTGACCCTATTTTATATCGTATTCGCAAGCAGACGCATCATCAAACCGGTGATCAGTGGTGCATTTACCCCAATTATGACTTTGCTCACGGTCAAGAAGATGCAATAGAGGGGATTACTCACTCGATATGTACTCTAGAATTTGCTGACCATAGGCCTTTGTATGCGTGGTTTATTGCCAATTTACCGGTTCCCCATAAGCCTGTACAGTATGAATTTGCGCGTCTAAACCTGAGTTATACGGTGACGTCTAAGCGTAAGTTAAAGCAGTTAGTCGATGAAAAACATGTCGCCGGCTGGGATGATCCGCGTATGCCGACCCTAGCGGGTTTACGTCGTCGTGGAGTCCCTGCAGCGGCGTTGCGCAAATTTTGTGAAATGATTGGCGTGACTAAATCCGACAGCATGGTCGATGTCGCCATGTTAGAGCACGCAATTCGAGACGATTTAGACAAGAATGCTGCGCGCGCTATGTGTGTGCTTAACCCAGTAAAAATCGTATTAACGAATTATCCCGAGGATAAAACTGAAGTCATGCAGGCAGCAGGGCACCCCAATCGTGATGATTTAGGTGTGCGTGAACTGCCTTTCAGTAAGGAAGTGTTTATTGATGCCGCAGATTTTAGAGAAGCAGCTAACAAAAAGTATAAACGCTTAGTCATTGGTAAGCGTGTACGTTTACGTAATGCCTATGTCATAGAAGCTGACACATGCACTAAAGATACGGAAGGTAATATTACCGAAATTCAAGCACGAATTATTGAAGGTACGGTAGGCCATAATCCAGAAGATGGCATTAAAGCCAAAGGGGTTATTCAGTGGGTTGATGCTAAGCAACATGCCACCTTTGATGTTGCGCTCTATGAACGTCTATTCAACGACGAAGCACCTGATTCTGGGGACAAAAATTTTCTAGAGTTAATTAACCCCGAGAGTATGAGCATAGTTCAGCAATGTGTTGGCGAAATTGGTTTGTTAAACGCCGCGCTGGATACGACTTATCAGTTTGAACGCGAAGGGTATTTTTGTCGTGATGATAAGTTAGATACGTTACGTTTTAATCGAACTATTGGATTGCGTGATACGTTTAAAGGTTAGGCCGCTGCGCGGCCTGCTAGACGTGAGAAGTTAGATGCAAGATGCTTTTTAATATCTTAAGTCTTTTTTTAAAGCACCTCGCGTCGGACGTCTAACGTCTCACATTTTTTTGTAAAAAATAGAGTACTTAATGAGTTTAAAAATTTATAACACCCTAGCCCGCAATAAAGTAATTTTCACACCAATAGAAGAGGGTAAAATTCGTTTATATGTTTGCGGGATGACGGTTTATGATTATTGTCATATTGGTCATGCTCGCGTATTGGTTTCCTTTGATGTAATTGTGCGTTTTCTGCGTTCGCAAGGCTGGCAAGTGGAGTATGTGCGCAACATTACCGATGTCGATGATAAAATTATTCGCCGAGCGAATGACAACGGCGAGGATAGTTCGATTTTATCACAGCGCTTTATTGATGCAATGCATGAAGATGAGGTGTTACTTAATGTGGAGCCGCCAAATCAAGAGCCTCAGGCCACTGCACACATACAAGATATTGTTGCTATGGTTGAGGTCTTAATTAAAAAAGACTATGCCTATGTTGCCGATAATAATGATGTTTATTATCGTGTTAGTCGGTTTGAAAATTACGGTCAGTTATCAGGTAAAAACCCGGATGAGTTATTGTCCGGTGCACGCGTTGAAGTCGATAAAAACAAAGAAGATCCTAGAGATTTTGCTTTGTGGAAATCCGTTAAAGAAGGTGAGGTCTCTTGGTCGTCACCTTGGGGGAATGGCCGACCTGGTTGGCATATAGAATGTTCCGCAATGAGTAAATCTTGCCTAGGCGACACTTTTGATCTTCATGGTGGTGGCCCCGATTTACCTTTTCCTCATCATGAAAATGAAATTGCGCAAAGTGAGGCAGCGAATGGTTGCAAGTATGTTAATTATTGGCTGCATGCGGGAGCTGTGCGTGTCGATGGGGAAAAGATGTCAAAATCCTTAGGCAACTTTTTTACCATTCGAGATGTATTAGAAAAATATCACCCTGAGGTAGTACGTTATTTGATTGTCAGTAGTCATTATCGTAGCAGTATCAATTATTCAGAAGAAAATCTCATTGAAGCTAAAGCGGGGTTAGATCGTTTTTATCAAACCTTGAGAAACTATGTTGATGTGCCTGCATGTGCGTTGTCCGAAATGAATGGCAGTGATTATTATCGTCAATTTGTTGAGTCAATGAATGATGATTTTAATACTCGTATTGCCTTGGCGGTTATGTATGATTTAGTTAAAGCGATTAATACCGCCGCATTAGATAAACCAGAAGAGGCCCAAGCGTTAGCTAGTGAGCTTAAGGCCATGGCCGGTATTCTTGGCATATTACAAGCGAATCCCATTGAATTTTTACAGGGAGTTAATCGTGCGAAGAATGAAAAAGGTGGTCTATCTAATGATGTGATTGAGACTTTAGTGTCTCAACGCTTGCAGGCTAAGAAGGATAAAGAATATGCCCGAGCTGATGATATTCGCCAGCAATTAGACACCCTGGGTATTGTGCTAGAAGATTCTCGAGAAGGTACCGCATGGCGAAGGAAGTAGTGGAATC
>JBLHJR010000019.1:0-45167 GCA_047619205.1 Candidatus Endobugula sp.
ATAGTCGTCTCTGAAGCCATGTACATGCCCTTGTCAGCCAGTGTCGGTACGATTTTGGACGGTGATAAATTGGCATATTCCGGTAGGTTACACGTATGAATAATTCGTTGCCTCTCTAGCTCGCTCAATTACTCGTTAACAGGTAAAGATATAAAAATCGCTATTTACGACGATATGGTAGAAATTACCAGCCCCGGTAAACTACTGCCCTCTATCGAATTTAACAACATGGAAGCGCGCCAATCGGATATTCGTAACAAAGTCATCGCACCATTTTTTAAGCACCTAGGGTTAATCGACCAATGGGGTAACGGCCTTAAACTGATCGCCGACGAGCTCAAACAATACCCCGGCATAGGTTTACGGTGGTCTGAAGTGGGGCTTCAGTTTCAGGTGCAGTTTGTGATTAATGATTTTGTCGCCGCTCCGGTACAAATCGAAGAGGCTAAAGCAGCCGGGCTAGAGTCAGGGCTAGAGTCGGGGCTAGAGCCAAATATCGAATCTACACTAGCAAACCGTATTCTAACGGTGCTGTTAGACGGCGAACAAAGCAAAAGCCAAATCGCCAACAATCTTGGCCATACATCAATATCCAGCAAGCTCAACCTGCGTATCAATGAGCTATTAGATCAACAGTTTATAGCAAGAACCCTCCCCGATAAGCCCAATAGCCGTTTACAACAATACCGCTTAACCGACCAAGGCAAAGCCTTTTGCGCACGCAAAGGCAGCAATAAAACATGACAGCTCATCAAAAGGTGTAAAAAAGGTGTCGGAGGGATTTAATATTGATCAATTGGGTTGTTTTTAAATCCCTCCGACACGTTATAGCCGATCATCAGTCCATTGCAGCAGCTCGCCGAAGACTCCGCAACCGAAGCAGAGTTTTTAGAAGGTCTGCCGTATTTACTGCAAGATACCAACGCCAACGAATTAATAGAGAGCTTAGCGAAAGCAGCATTTAAAGCGCGTGGTGTAGGCGATGCCTAAATATGTATTCCCCGCAAAAGCACCACAAGACGCAATAGATTGGTTTGGCTCTAAAAAACTAAAGCCCAGCTTTGATTACCGTGACGTGTACCGAGAAGAGCATGCCTACGCCTTTGTGGTTGCCAAGGTAATGCAGATGGATGTATTGCAAAACATTTATGACGAGCTTAACAGCGCATTAACGAACGGCTATACCTTTCAGCAGTTCAAAAAAACCCTAAGCCCCACATTACAAAAAGCCGGTTGGTGGGGTGAGAAAGAAGAAATAGACCCGTACACAAAAGAATCCCGTGTAGTGCAATTGGGTAGCCCTCGTCGCTTAAAAACAATTTACCGTGTGAACATGCGCACGTCTCGCGCAGCGGGTCAGTGGCAGCGCATCGAGCGCACACGTAAAAGCCATCCTTATCTGGTATATGAGTTAGGGGCAAGTCGTGAACATAGAGAACAGCATGTGCGCTGGGCGGGAATTATATTGCCTATCGACGATCCCTTTTGGCAAACCCATTACCCGCCAAACGGCTGGGGCTGCAAATGTCGTGTGCGACAAGTCAGTAAGCGAGAATACCAACGCTTAAACGCCACAGGCCGCTACTTAACCGAAGCCCCAGCGATCAAGCGTAAAGAGTGGGTCAACAAACGCTCCGGTGAAGTGCTACAGGTACCCGAAGGTATTGATCCCTCGTTTGATATGAATGTCGGTACCGCACGACAGCACTATATACAGAACATGATTACCACCAAACTCAACAGCAGCCATGCCGCTATTGCCAATGTCGCCGCCAAAGAGCTGGTGCATAGCCCTGCGTTTGCTTACTTCTTATCAAAGCCCGTAGGCAATTATCCCGTAGCCAGTATGGACGCGACATTAAAGCGGCAGCTAAACGCCAAACAAAACACGGTTCTACTCTCTGCCGAGACCTTGATCAAACAACGGCGTAACCATCCAGAACTAACCGACGACGAATACCGCTTATTGCCTGACGTGATCAATACGGGTGCAGTGATTCAGCAAGGGGCGCAGCGCATTGTCTTTTTTAGTGATGATGATCGCATATACCGAGCAGCTGTGAAAACAACAACATCGGATGGGGAAAACTATATAGAGTCATTTCAACGTATCGATGCGCGTGACTTTGATAGAGAAGCCAACAGAGAAAGATTACTGAGGCCAGAAGATATCAAGTAATATGTGCTATACAGTATATTTAATCTAGATGCAGTAAAGTCATATAGCGTGGAGGAATTCCATTTTCTTTACACCAGAGATCAAACCTACTTTTTTCAGAGCTAATATATCCAGTATCATCTTCAAGTTCTAAGGTATAAATTACAGTGTCAATAGGCCGAAGATAACCCCCATCCATCATGAATAATCCAGTAGAAATTAACTTCGAACTTACTTCATCAATTGTTACATCATATTTGTTTTTTAGGTATTCATTTATGCCGTCTTCTAAAAGTAGGTAACCTCCACGAATGACTATAAAGTTTACAACTGATAGCTCTGCTTCTGTTATAAACTGAGGTTTCCAAAGTTCGTTATCTTCACGCTTGAGGGATTTTTTTAGTTCCTTGGAGCAATACTCCCAGCCTCCAATCCGTGCCTTTGCTATTAAAAGCGGCGCAGCATTTTCTATATACAAACCATCGTTCCACGGCATTCTCACATCAAAAAAAGAAGATATCTTTATCCAGATCAACTCTAATATAATCCTTGCTGAATTATGTCTCGTTGAAAAAACCACACTCCACTCACTATTTTTTTTCTTTTTATACTTGAGCATGTATGGCAAGCCATTCGCTTTTACAAGACAAGACTGACTTGACGTTACTAACGATGGGATATTGAGAACCCCCATACCTAATTTCGTTTTATTCTCTTCGATGATATCTATAAACGAATTGCGTAATCCATGTTCAGTGTATCCTTCATATCCATGAATAATGTAAACAGGTGCAAAAGATTCTTGAACAAGACAGTAAAATAAATTTTGGTCGATTTCTGACAGGCTGCCAATGCCAGAATAATACTCAGGAGCTACCCTACCTGTAATTTGGGAAAATGACTTTCTTGCCCTGCTTATATCTGGTTCGTAACCTTCGTGAACTAACTTATGCTCGAAGTGTTTAGAAGTTTTTCTGCGTATGCTGGCGTGATGATCTATGGCTTTTAAAAAATCTCGCTTTCTGAGTGTTTTCTTGACTTCAAAAATACAAAGGACACTTTCAATGTCATAAATATTTTTTTCAGTAAGTCCGTATTTTTCTCCTTTACCGTGAACAAGCATGCAATCAATTTCTGGGGAAAGCTCCCCATCTTGAAAACGGGCAAAGCCTGATACCATTTTCAAATCCAAACCCTTTGGTATGGCGAAGTCTTTATCTATCCCTTGTTTTGTTATCTCTTCATATGCATTACCTAGTGTTGGCATGTGCGGCATTTCTACACCCGCTAGTTTCTTGGTTTCTTCTTTAATGAAGAGTTCAAACAATTCTGAAGCTTTATTAATCAAGTTCTTATTCTCGGATGTTAATACGCATACAATATTATCGGCAGGCAGAATACAATTACATATTAGCGGGAACTTACCCGATGAGACGATGAGGTTGTTTTTCTGGATAGTAAGTGTGTGGGGTGAGGCCTCCCAAGAACCTCGCATAGCGCTCCGTTGTTAACCAGCGTGCTACGGAGGGGAGAATATCACCGTGTCACCCACACATTGGCAGTATAGCACCGCTGAACAAAAAAAGAGCACCATCCCGCACAAAGCGATTCTAAGCCTCTAAGCGACCTAATATTTCTGCATACCATAAAACCAATAAGGTCTGACTCTATTCGTTTTCGCACTAAATGCAGCTACCGATACCTTAAACCATTAACTTAAGTTTTTTCGAATTGTCGCAAGCTTTTTATTTCCTATTCCCTTTAACGAAAGCAATACTTTGTCAGGTGCATTTAATATTGACTCTATAGAGTTGAAGCCCTGCTCGTTAAGCGCAATAATATGCTGAACTGTTAAACCTTTGTATTCGTGCTTACTAATATCGACAATGATGTGTTCAAACAGCTTTTCTTCTGTTTGAAACAGAATGTCAAAATAGTCTACAAGACCGTCACTTTCTTTTATAAACCCGTCAATCAGATTGTAAGTATGGCCGTGAGGAAGTTGTCGAACCTTCTTGCACTTATCAAATGCATCTATAATATCTGGTACATCCTTATTTTCTTTTTCAATAATTTCACGAACACCGATCAAGTAAGGCAAAAAATCACCTCCATTTAGAGGGGTTGAGCCAATAGCGCTGGCCATTGAGGCGCCTTGATCTAGAAAGTCAAAATGGCTATCTAACTGGTGAGTCCAAATACCGTGGCTCGCATCAATCCCCGTTGCGTTATTCGCAATCTCGTTGTGACGTTTAAGTAGATTTAAAGGTGTCCCCAGATTCATTGTTACCGACAACTTATACCCAATAACAAGATCACGGTTTCTATCTGCTGGCTCACCGGTGGCTTGCCTAGCTGATTCAACAGCAGTTTCTTTGGCAGGTAAAAATATTTTTTTGATGAACTTAAACATGATTATTACCCTGCAAACTAATTAAGGCTTCCAAAGCCCGACTCTTTGTAAAAGGGGCTTGTGATAGCTAGGCTTCAAATTAACTCTATTGTTAATAATACCAACAGCAGAGTACACCCCTGAACAAAAAAAGAACACTATCCCACATAAAGCGATTCTAAGCCTCTCAGCCACGCCAACCGCCCCTATGGCCTATCTCAAGTGGTAAAAAGCCCACAAAATTGAATTTAAACGTCATTTAAATGCGGTCTGGCCTGCTCGACGAGCCGAGTTTGACAAAGCACAGGGATAATACCCAATAATCGCATCAACACCCGTTTGCCCATATCGCCCTCATCATCACGCCGCAATCATTAAAGCCCTTTAATTCTATTCATCCTAGCCATGCTTGCATACTGGCTACATGGATACATTACTACTTGCCTTAAATTTTCAAGCCGACAACGAAAGACCATTACCCGATTGGTTAATGGTCATCCCTGCAGGCCAATTTTTTGGCCGCGATGAGCGTAGCTGGACAAACAACACACCCGATCAAGTGATTGCTTATAACCGCTCGTTGGATAGGCAGGTAGTCGTTGATTTTGAACACGCTACCGCATTGCAAGCCCCACAAGGCAAGCCAGCACCCGCGTCTGGCTGGATTCCCGTTGAAGACCTAGAAAACCGTAATGGCGAAATATGGGCAAAGTTCAACTGGAATAAAGCCGGACGTGAGGCATTGCAAAGCGAGGGCTACAAATACATCAGCCCTGCGTTTACGCATGATGCCAGCGGTAACGTCACAGGCATACACCACATCGCATTAACCAATCGTCATAACCTTTATGACTTACCCGCCCTTAATAATGAACAAGCAACCACAGAGGAAAAACCCATGACTGCAATCGCGCTATTACTAGGTCTTGCTGCTACCGCTCCAGAATCTGAGCAAGTCACCGCTATTCAAACCTTACAACAAAACAATGTAGCGCTTAATTCACAAGCCGCTACTTTTGATCCCGCAAAGTTCGTCCCTGTAGAAACCCACAACATGGTCGTGGCCGCAAAAACAACCGCTGAAGAAAAGCTGGCGCTCAATACGCAAAAAGAAGTTGAGAAAGAAGCGGTAGCGCTGATTGATGGTGGTGTTGAAAACGGCCAGATCGCACCGGCTAATCGTGATCAATATCTTGCCCTATGCAATCAAGAAGGCGGTATGGCACAAGTGACCGCTCTACTGAAGTCTGCGCCAAAAGTCATGGCCGCTAAACCCGACCTAGATAACAAAAACCCCGACGACAAAAACAGCAAGCTAGATGCAGACGCATTAGCGATGTGTCGGCAGCTAGGCTTAACAGAAAAAGAATTTTTGTCCGTTCAGTAGTTAGCAACACTGAGTTAGTCGCTTTTAGAATCTAAGGGTCAGTGTAATTGATTTTTTTCCAGTGATTGGGATAACGGTGGTGTAGACACCCTAAGCGATCCTTATCCGTTAAGCTTATACTCGTTGAAATAGCTCAATTGCCCTACAGGACGCAGGATGCTTTAAACAATACGCACTGTCTAACGGACGGATAGCCGTTTTATCCCGCTATGTTAGGCCATAAGGATTTATCGACAACGGAGATTTATACGCGGGTATCCATAGAAAAACTGAGAGAAGTGCATACGGCTACGCATCCTGCGAATTTGGAAAATGATTTGACTGGACAGCGTACGCCATTGGCGTATAATTAAAGTACTTATGATAATAATCGAAACGCCAATATTTACCCGTCTTATTAAGGGATTAATGAGCGATGATGAATACCGAGTTCTACAGGAAGCGTTAATCCAGCGACCTGATTTAGGTTCAATCATCAAGTCGTCTGGTGGGTTACGTAAAGTTCGCTGGAGCTTGGAAGGCCGAGGAAAAAGCGGTGGTGTTCGAGTGATTTATTATTGGGTAGTGGATCAAGAGCATATCCGAATGATTTATACCTACCCGAAAGGTAAGCAAGAAAATTTAACGTCAGCGCAATTAAAAGCGTTAAGACAGGTTGTAGAGAGGTGGTCTGATGGATAAAGCAATATTTAATGAATTATTATCGAGTGTTGAGCAAATGGATACTATTGTTCAAGGTAAATCTAAGGCATCACGGGAGTTTGTCTTCCCTGATCCAGAAGTAAAAGACATCCGAGAAAAAACGGGATTGTCTCAGAATCGCTTCGCTACGTTAATTGGTGTGAGCAAGCGAACACTGGAAAATTGGGAGCAGGGTCGCCGTCACCCAACAGGCCCCGCTAGAGCGTTATTGCGTATTGTTGATGCGGATCCTCAGAGTGCGCTTAATGCCTTGCATGGATAACGTAGTATCCTTAACCTTGCATATCGGAAATAGCACCGCCAAAAGCTTTGCCTATAGGCAAAGCCGGCAAGGCCGATCAAGCGATTGCGTTTATCCAAGCGCTGTATCGAATCGAAGCTAAAATAAAAGACGAGCCACCCGATAAACGAAGGGCTATCCGGCAACAAGACGCTAAGCCCATTATCGAAAAATAAAAGTGTGGCTGGAAGCAAGCGTGTTACATATGCTGCCGTCATCAAAAATGGGCGGGGCATTAACGTACCTACAAAATCAATGGACGCGTCTAACGGCGTGTCTTGAAAACGGTGCTTATCCGATTGATAATAATCCAGCCGAACGAGCAATAAGGCCGTTCACGATCGGGCGCAAAAACTGGATGTTTGCCAAAAGCCAAGCGGGCGCTAGGGCCAGTGCTAATTTATACAGCTTGATTGAAACAGCCAAAGCCAACAACGTGAATCCGTATCATTATCTTAAGCATGTGTTCAGCCGATTGCCGAATATGACGGACAAAGATGATATGAATGAACTCATGCCGTGGTAGTTTGGTTTAAAAATAGCTAGACGGGGTTCGATTGGCGTTTACGTCTTGGGTGAAGAGAATATAACAATCTATGCTAAAGCTTGTTGTTATATTACTATCATGGCTATGACGGAGAAAACTACTATGAATATATCGTTGAGACCCCAACTGGAGCATTTTGTAAAATAAAAGATTAATACAGGTTTGTATAATTCGGCAAGTGAAGTATTACGTGAAGCCCTACGTTTACTGGAAGAGCAGGATAATGTTAAACAACATAAGTTAGATGCCTTGAGAAAAGATCTTGATGTAGGATTGGAACAGCTCGATCGAGGTGAAGGTCGGCCAGTCGACATTGAAAAAATAAAAGCACGGGGTCGAGAACGTCTTAAACAGGAAAAAATCAATAAGGATATATCACGTGGCTGAGCTCATTATTTCCCCAGATATGGACGCTATTGGGTTTTACATTGCTGAGGATAACCCCGAGAAAGCAGATCATTTTTTGCTATTTTATCGGTCGATTAATACAGGTATTGAACTGGCTAGAGTGCTTCGCTCGTCACGTGACATACCTAACTATTTGTAAACTTCTGCAAGCAATCGTTTATTGGGCGGTATTGGTGGTCATGTAGGTCATCTTTTTTAATCAATAGAATAAATAATAGCGAAACAATATAGCCGCTTAGGATACTGTGAAGTAGTCGTTGGGGCTAGTGCTAGTGGAGATATAAATTTTATGTATCAATATTGTTGACACTTTTTGACTTGATGTTAAAGTATCTATAATGTAGATACAATTTGTGGTGGTCAGTATGCAAAAATTAGAAATTCAGAAGTGGGGTAATAGTGCCGCGATTCGCCTTAATAAAGGCATATTGAAACAGGTGTCATGTGAGATTGGCAGTACATTTGAAGCCATAGTGAAAGATGATGGTATCTTTCTTAAACCGATTGTTGCTCCGGCTTATAGTTTAGATGAATTGCTTGAAACCTGTACAAAAGACAATATAGCAATGGATAATGAAGATAGAGAGTGGCTGCAATCCACACCCGTAGGTAAGGAGACCTAATGTCTAAAACAGTTAATTATATTCCTAATCGTGGTGATATTATTTTTACTGACTTTGATCCCGCAGCGGGCAAAGAGCAAAACCTTAATCGGCCAGCGCTTGTTTTGTCACCGAAAGCCTTTAATCAAAAAATAGAACTGGCCATGGTTGCCCCTATTACTTCTACAGTGCGAGGCCACGGTTTCGAAGTAAAGTTAGAGGGTATCGAAACTAATGGTGCGGTGTTATGCCACCAAGCCAAAGTCATAGACTATAAAACACGCGGCTGCCGATTCTTAGAAAAAGCGCCAGATCAAATAACTATTGATGCGTTAGCTAAAGTGCGTTTGTTGGTGAGTTAGTTTATTTATATAGGCGTTGAGAAATAGTATGAATAACGCTATCAATGCAGAGCTTAACCCAACATCACTCGGTATCACGCTACAATGGGTTTAGAAGACATCGTTATCCTTACCGAGAATTTGCCCAAGGGTCGTCATCGTTAGTCGGGCGTGATGGGCGTTTATTATGACTGCCGTGATTCGCTGCTTTTCTAGCGCGTTTTTCTTGTAGGCGTGCGGCATCTTCTAAATCTAAGTCGGCAGGCTCGCCGGGTATCTCTCCTTCGGGAATGACGCGGTCTCTAGGGGGAAGTTCGAATTGTTGGTTCGATGCTCGGGGCAAACTTTTATATTGATACAAGTAAAAGCCTTCGACTTTTTCTCTTGCCCAGTCCGTTTTTTTCAGAAATTTCACGCTTGAGTCAATGCTGGGGTTGGTTTTAAAGCAATTGATGTTGAGGTAGGCATAGAGAATTTCGAATGCGTAGTGATCGACTATCTCGATTAATAAGTTTTTTAAGCTCAAGCCGTGTAAGGGATTACTTTTATAGTTGATATCGTCGCTCATGTGATGGTCTGTTTCTATGCTGGAATAATGTGCCATTATACCTATCGTAAGATGAATTATATAGTTGAATTAGGGTGGATTAACTCGTTGTGTTGAAGGCTAAATAAAGCTCGTAAAGTGGGTATATTGAAGAAGATGTGATCCGTATTACGAAGAACGCCGCTATCGATTTAGCACAATAAGCGAGGTACGATACAAAAGAATACGCGAATAATGACACTGACCTATAGTATTAGCTAACACCCTACATGCGTGTCTGCACAAGACATTTTACTCTACATAGTGAAGATCGATCTAACCATCATGTAATGTATACGGCTTTTTAGTCATCAGGTTAGCATTAGAAAAACGGGTGCTCAGGATACTGTGGACTGTGCTTAGTGAAAAAATAGACATAAAAAACCGCCCTAGGGCGGCCAAGTAACTGAAGATAGGTTAACCTGTCTTCAGTTACTTGCTATCAGTTCATAGTTATTTAATAAATAACATTTCTGCATATTTAGGTAGCGGCCAAAGTTCATCGGCAACGACCATTTCAAGTGAATCAGCATAAGTTCGCACTTCATCCATTAAGCTACGAATATCATTAGCGCAGTATTGCATATGCTCCTCGATAGATGAAAACTCGTCAGTTTTAATCGTCTCGCGAAGTTTTGCGACGCTAGCCATCATATTGTTGGCATCTGCTGCTACGCTGGTGGCGACACTATTATCTAGATCAATACCCACTTCCTTCGAGATAGCGATGGTGTCGGTTAATTCCGATAGATAGCTAATAGCGGCTGGATAAAGTGATGTTGTGGCGATATCGATCACCAATTTAGCTTCTACTTCAATAGATAGGATGTACTGCTCTGAATAGACTTCATAACGACTTTGTAGCTCGACGGGTGTCAGTACGCCAGTACTTTCGAACAGTGCTTTGACGGAATCTTCCAATAATGCAGGTAGCGCGTCAGCAGTGGTAGGGATGTTCTTCAGGCCACGTTCTTCTACTGCCATTTTATGCCATTCTGCAGAATAGCCGTCACCACCGAAGACGACATTGCCATGTAATTCCATTAGCTCTTTTAGCACGGTAATAACGGCAGCTGTTTGATCTAAGCCACTGTTTAGGGCCGTTTCTAGTTTTTCAGCAATCCAGTCTAGTGAATCGGCAAGGATGGTATTCATCGCTACTAAAGGACCCGATACCGACTGAGATGAACCTACCGCACGGAACTCAAACCGATTACCGGTAAAAGCAAACGGTGAGGTGCGGTTACGATCGCCAGGATCGCGAGAAAAGCTCAGGATTTGTGATAGACCTGAATCCATCATGCCGCCACCGGCGGAAGGGTCAAGTTTGCCGCCCTTAATATCATCGAAGACTTTTTCTAGTTGATCGCCTAAATAGACCGATAAAATAGCAGGAGGTGCTTCGTTAGCGCCTAAGCGATGATCGTTAGCCGCAGAAGCGATTACTGCGCGCAACAATGCACCATGTGTGTGCACGCCACGAATTACCGCACCACAAAAGAGCAGAAAGTTTAAATTCTTTTCTGGGGTATCACCGGGGTCAAGTAGGTTGCCTTGAGTGGGGTTACCGACAGACCAGTTCACATGCTTGCCTGAACCGTTAATGCCAGCAAAGGGTTTTTCGTGTAATAAGGCTAAAAAGCCGTGTTTTTTAGCCGTCATCTTCAAAATGGTCATCAATAATTGTTGATGATCTGCGGCAACATTAGCGGCTTCAAAGTAGGGTGCAATTTCGAATTGTCCCGGTGCTACTTCATTGTGATGTGTCTTGGCTGGGATGCCTAATTTATACAGTTGATCCTCAAAATCTTGCATAAATACCTGTACACGTGCCGGTATTGCACCAAAATAGTGATCATCGAACTGTTGTCCTTTGGCAGGAGGTGCACCAAAAAGTGTACGACCCGTTAATAATAAGTCAGGGCGGTTATTGGCAAAATTCTCATCGATGAGGAAATATTCTTGCTCGGCACCACAGCTAGCGTTTAATGGCGCGATGTCAGTTTCGCCCATTAGTGTCAACACTTTTTGTGCTGCTGCATTCATTGCGCTGTTAGAACGTAGTAGTGGAATTTTTTTGTCTAAGGATTCACCCGTCCACGACATAAACACACTAGGGATCATCAATGTAGCGCCATTGTCGGTATGCATCACATAAGCTGGGCTGGTCGGATCCCAAGCCGTATAGCCTCTTGCTGCATTGGTAATACGCAGGCTACCGTTAGGAAATGAGGAGCCATCGGGCTCGCCCTTAATCAACAAGCTACCGGTAAACTCAGTGATAGCATTGCCTTCGGGGCTAGTGATAATGAAACCATCATGCTTTTCTGCTGTGGCATTGGTCATCGGGTAGAAGATATGAGAGAAGAACTTAACGCCTTTTGATAGTGCCCAATCCTTCATGGAGGCAGCGACAATATCGGCCGTTGCTGGATCAAGAGGTGCGCCAGTTTGCACCGTCTTCTTCATCGCTTTAAATGCATTTTTGGAAAGAGACTCTTCCATTTTAGCGAGGTTAAATACATCGGTTGCCCATATTTTGCTTAATGGTTCCGGCTTTGAAACAGGCGTTGGTGAGTTGTTAGTGATGGTATGTATAGCGTGTAGGCGAGATTCGTTGCCACTCATTGAGAAGTCCTCATAAATAAACTGTGATGTATTGGTAGTATGCGAGCATCGAATGTGATGACGCTAATAGTCTTGTAATGCTAAAGCTGTGAAAATGCTTATGCCACGAGATAGCAATAATCGAACCATAATGAGTTTTAAATGGATAATGAATGGCGGGAACTGTCTGATTCAGCCGTGGCAGTGCTTTAGAAAGCGCTAGCACATGCTTGTATTGCTAGTAGATCAGCTCATGTGGCATTAGATTTTTTGATACAAATAGAGTTTAAAATCACCGACATCGGATAGTGAGTGGGTGAGGTCTAGTCGTTCGCGGCCTGCACGAGAGATACGATGGGCGTGAGGGGTCATGCTGACCAGCTGCATAATACTGGCATGGCTATCTAGTGCTATGGGTACTTGTAACGATACGCTGTTAATTAAACAAAAGCCTTCAGCAAAATAATCATGATGTTTGTCGCTGGAGTAGTCGTTGACCTCATCGTAGATAATGCTTCGAAGCCCGTGTAAATGATTATCCCCGGGGCCTGCATATAAGACATACCCTTTGGGCTTAAGAATACGTAAGAATGCTTCGCTCTCGACTCTAGAAAATACGCTTACCACCAAGTCAAAGCTGCTATCCAAGTAAGGCGGGCGATTACTGGATGCCACGCACCAGTCAACGTTCTTATCCTTAGCCGCCGCCGTAATAGCAGGTTTGGATATATCAAAACCGTACACCTGATCGGTGTTTAACGCTTGTTGAATCTGCTCGGTGTAAAAGCCTTCACCACAGCCCGCATCAACAATGGCTAAGGCATCGTCCGCTGAGGTTTGACATTCACTAGCGAGAGCAACAATAGCATCGGCAAAGTCTTGATAGTGTCCTGCACGTAAAAACTCTCGCCTACCATTGACCATATCAATATTGTCGCCGGGTGCTTTTGAGTTTTTATGCTGGGACATGAGTAAATTAACATAGCCTTTTTTATGACGATCAAAGCTATGGTGTTGCGTGCATATCAGCGTGTTTTTTGAGCATTGTAAAACTTGCTGGCAGACAGGGCAGGCGTAAAGAGAGTGGTTTGTCGGATGCATTATGTAGAAGCTGGAATTAATTAAACAGTAGTGTACCCTAAAATATAGGATGTGCAGACTTTCGTGATTCAACTGCCGTTTTTAGGTGCCGTTTTTGGGTTTCATAAATAGAGACAATCGGCTACCCTGTAGTTTGACTCTTGGTGATTCGCTTGAGATTAATAATACGATGAACATTGCTTCTACCATCCAGCACCTGTACCAGCAGTATGGCCAAATATCCGGTATTACTATTGAGTGTCAAAATGAACTAGTGGCGATCGGGATTAAAAATAAAGTCGCCACCGCTGAGGTGTTCTTACAGGGCGCACAGTTAACGCATTATCAGCGAATCACTGAAAAACCGATATTATTTTTAAGTGAAGACTGTAGTTATAACGCAGGCTCACCATTGCGAGGCGGTATTCCTATTTGTTGGCCTTGGTTTGGTGATTTAGCGAAAAACCCTCATGAAATACAACAGCAGCTACCAGAAGCAGAGATGACTCATGCGCCGGCTCATGGCTTTGTGCGCAGCCGCCAGTGGGTGGTGGAGGCTATTAGTACTCCCAGCGATCAGCTGACGATTATCGAGCTGAAATATGACATCACCGTCGACGAAGCGCTTTGGCCCTTTGCTACTTCCTTGCGTTACCGAATAGACATCGGTGATACCTTATCTGCGAGCTTCTCGGTGACTAATACCGGTAATCAAGCGTTTGTTTTTACTAGCGCCTTACATAGCTATTTTTCCGTTAGCCATATTGATCATGTGAGTATTCAAGGCTTTGACAAGAGTCCATATTTTGATGCTTTGGATACGGACGCTCAAGGGCAGTGGCTGGTCAAACAACAGCAAGGCAATATTCATTTTAGCGAAGCGGTCGATCGTGTTTATCACACGACGGGAACACCGATAGTGCTCAAGGATAAGTCACTGAATAAGTCGGATAGAAACATTAGCCTACGCTCGGCAGGCAGTAATAGTACGGTGGTTTGGAATCCGTGGATTGAAAAATCACAACAGCTCACGCAATTTGCACTCGATGATTACCAGCGCATGGTGTGTATAGAAACCGCGAATGCCGTAGAGGATAAGATCACGCTTGCTCCAAATGCCAGTCATACCCTGTCACTGTTGCTCGAGTAGCTGGCTTTTATTATTCCACTGTCTTTCTAGGTTTGGGGCAACACAAACACATGACTATTGACGTAAAGTCTATTGTTACGGCTGAATATCACAACTACTTAAGCCTTGCTTGAAACACTGGCTGTATTGTTCGGCTTGTCGCACCCGTTCAGCGGTGCTGGGGTGAGATGAAAAATAGCGCGTCAGCGTATCATTCTGATTGTTTTTATTGGGTGTTTTATCAGGGCTAATATCACCACTTTTATTTTCGTCATGACGGTGGCGTTCGTAGCCCTCCATCACGTTAGCCATGCGATTCATGATATTCGAAAAAGCTAAGGGATCAATCGTAGCCTTTAACATTTTTTCAAAGGCATACTGATCCGCTTCGGACTCATGTGCGCGTGAATAATGGCTGCTTACCAGTAGTGAGCCCAAGCCTAAGCCCATGTCAGCAAACCCATTGCTATCTCCCGTGACCATCATGACTATCGTTGTTACCAATGTGCTTTCTATCACCCGTTGTAAGGTGTGGCGGTGAACAATATGCCCCATTTCATGCAGTAGTACAGAGTCTATTTCGTTTTGATTTTCACTACTTTCGACAAACTTATCGGTTAAAATAATATCGCCCGAAGGTAAGGCAAAGGCATTGGGGATTGCGTTGCCATTTTGATTCCAGCTACGAAAATGTAATTGGTAGCTTATGCCTTTATTGTTATCGTCTAATGGAATTAAGCGAGTATTGACATGCTCACGTATTTGCTGCATTCGTTCAGCATCTAGTTGGCTTTCCGCAAAAATATAATCATCTAAAAATTCAAGGCTATGAGCGGCAATTAACTCATTGGTCTTGTGGGGAAGTGCATGAGCAATTTGTGTGCTCGTCCATGGGATACCCCATTTAAAAAAGGCAAAAGCTGAGAGTAACGTGATGATTAATGCGAGAGCCACCCAAGTCATATTGGATTCAAGGCGATGAACAATACCGTTGATGTTGTGGTGATCTTTTAGTAGTTCATCGATCGTAATATTATCGCGAGTGGTAAAAGTAGAGCCATTGCTTAGCGTCAGCTTGCGCTCAACATTACCTAAACGATCACTGACGTTGGTCTCATCTAGCGGGCTAGTTAAGGTGATGCCAGTATCCACTTCAATGATAAAACAATTTTCATTAAAGCGGAGTGTCGCACCCCACTGCGCGGCGCTGCCTTGCTTGTGCCACTTACCTTGAATTAACACTTAAACTCCAATACCTATATCTACATCAAAGGCATCACCAATTTGCTCGCCTAAAGGTGACTGCTCATGTTGTTGCTGAGTAATATACTCATCAAAGCCGCTATCTGTATCTACTTGTGTATTTTCCAGCATCAGTCTTGCCATTCTCACTTTTACCCAAGGTAAAGCCAGGCCTAGGCTAATAATGACTATTAGTAAATTGGAGACCATTACCCACGCTAAGGACTTGAGTGTGAGGGTAGAGGCAAAAGTTACTTTTTTGTCTAGCCGCGATCGGGAAAAAATATAACTGCGTTGTCGGGTATGGGAATAAGCAAAGATGATAAAACTGGCAAGGATCATGCCTAGATAAGTTACGCCAATAATAAGCACTAAGCTTCCCGTCATGATTTCTTGCATCACTTCAGGGTTGTTCATTCCATCCTTCATGCCGGCCAGCGCATCAAAGCCGATAGTGGCAATCGCAAGGATTGCGATAATGAGCATCAAGGTGGGTATGACTAGTAAACTTAAACCTAAGGTTTTTAGTGCTATTTTGACGAATACGTTGGTTTCAAGCCGAGTAGAAAAGCGCCCTTGTCCGTAACGATAACCGTTGATGATATAACTGGTGTTTCTTTTCTTCATAAAGGCGAATAGATAAATAGCCAGTGCGACGATGGCAATCACTAAAATGATAATAATGCCGCCGATCAGTGGACTCATAGAGTGGCTAAGCTGAGGTATCAAAATGACAGCGGCGATGATAGGCAGAGCATAGATGACAATGAGTAAAGCGAGCGGCAGCAGCATAAAATTAACATAAGCATTAGCCAACTTCCCCGCAAAGCTAAAACGTACATTGCTAAAGCTAATCATACGCATATTGAACATCAAGCTGCGCCAAATAATCCATGGAAAGGCCAAAAAGAGCAGAATAACAACAATGCCAGAACCTATGGGAGACACTTGTTTTATAACGATATAGGCAATAAACAAGGCCATAGCGATTAAATAACCAACAAATAGCTGTTTTCCCGTTGCATGGTATTCAAAGCCTCTATCTTCAAGTGTGCTATTCGCGTAAAAATAGCGCTGGTTACGGACTTTTGCCCAAGGGTAATACAGCCCCAGTGTGATAATAATCAATAAAATATTAACAATCCAAATTTTAAAATATTCTACACCACTACCTTCAAAGCTTAATGCTTTCATTATTATTATCCCTGTTTTGATCTATAACACCCGCTAGCTAGTATTTTATAAATAGTCGAAAAGTGCAAGCCTGAAAGGCAAGATGCAACATAAAAGGCGATGGAAACGAGTGCAAGTTCACAAGCACTGCGGCTACCCGTCTAGGCGGATGAAGTAAGGTGTTCGTTTTGTCGTGCTGATCTATTGGGGGTGAAAATATGCAGGCTCTAAAATTAAGTGATGAATAGTGCGCAGCATTGCCTTAGGGTGAAAAAAAGTCAATAATAAGCCAGTCGACGTGTTATATCACGCCACATGCCAAACAGACAGGGATAAAGTTTTGAGTAATAAAAAGCCAAAAATTCAAAATAAGAAACACCAGCGGAGCAATTTACGCTTCGCTCCAATTACCCGCTGTGTAGGGTGTTATATTTTTTTCACCCACCTCATTCAGGAGTAAAAAGTGCTTTATCCAATGGTTGCTATGGTTCTGTTAACTTTTGTAATCGGTGCTATCGCTGCTAAAGTCCGATTTGCTAGTGTCAAAGGTGGGCAAGTTAGCGTCAAATACTATAAGTTGATGCATGGAGAGGGTGTACCTGAAATGGTTATAAAAACTTCTCGGTGCTTTAATAATCAATTTGAGATCCCTGTACTCTTCTATACAGCATGTACTCTCTATATTAGTCTAGGTATTGAAAGTTTAGTGGGTATAATATTGGCGTGGTTATTTGTAGTGCTTCGATGTGTACATGCCTATATTCACCTAACCTATAATCATCTCATTCATCGTATGTCATCTTTTTGGTTGGCATTTATAAGCGTAATAATTTTGTGGCTGAATCTCGTTGTAAACAAAATATAACAAAATATAACAAAAGCAGATAAGCGATAATTATTGCGTTGCTTCATTTTTGTAAGGGTTGCGCTCATTTTACACAAATTTGGCCACACAATATTTTCGCCTGCTACTGACGTTAGAAAGTAAACGGATCGAAAGTGAAAAAGTTACACATAGCAATATCTGCAGATAAAATAGAAGAATCTATAAAAGATTACACGATTCGTTTAGGCGTCGAGCCCTGTTCATTTATTGCTAATGAGTCTGCTCTCTGGCGAACAGATTTTTTAAATGTATCTATTCGTCAAGGTTCAACCTGTAAGTCTGGAGAATGAAGACATTTAGGTTGGGAGGACAGCTCAGTCTCTGAATTTAGCGAAGAGAAAGACGTTAACGGCATCACATGGAAAAAATTTAGCGCGCAACAACAAGCAGATGAAATAAACGAGTTGTGGCCAGAAGCGAAATACCAACCAAAGTGTTAATTTCAAGTATCAAGTTTGAAGTACGATAATAACGTTTAAATTCCAGCATATATTCTTTTTGGTGTTTTAAGATGACTCGTTTTCTTTGTCGGACGTAAAACTTGTTGGTAATCTGATCGTATTACTGTTGTTAGAGGTGCCCTATAGTTATAGTGACCATATGTAGAGGTAATTGAAAATGAAAAAGAACCAAATATTTCTGATTTATGATAAAGAATGCCCAGCGTGTGATAATTATTGCCAGGTGGTTAGAATACGTGAAAGTGTAGGTGAACTTAACCTAATTGATGCGCGTGAAAATAGCGATGTACTGAGAGAAATTACTGATTTAGGTTTGGATATAGATCAAGGAATGGTGCTTAAAATGGAGGATAAAATATATTACGGTGCAGATGCAATACATGCACTGGCTTTGATCAGCAGCCGCTCTGGTGTTTTCAATCAAATCAATTATTGGTTGTTTAAATCTAAAACTCTATCAAGTGTTTTTTATCCCGCCTTAAAATTTTGCCGTAATATGCTTTTGCAGGCCCTCGGTAAAACCAAAATAAATAACTTGAATGTAAGCGATAATAATAGGTTCTAAATTACAGGTCACTAGTAATCTTCCAGTAATCTAAAGTGGCTGATACCTTTTAACCTAGAAACCGCAGTTGGATCACGAAAGTATGCACAAGTTATTGATGCACCTAGCAAATGTTACATTCGGCTCACTACCAATAAGGTAGCCACGCGAATGTAACATTCACTAGGCACACCACTAACTTACGCATCTTTTTCGCGCCCAACTGCGGTTTCTAGGTTTAAGCTGGGTATTCCTACTGATTCGTAGATGTGCCATATTAGCGGATAGTCAGCGATTAATGCACACGAACAGTACGCTACACTATTGACGTGCATCATTAGTGGGCTTGATGGTTAATTTAGATTGGATAAAAAGCTTGTTTATTGGTGATGTGATACTGTGGCGCATTTTATGCTGTGAATAAATGATCAAAAAGCAGGTGAGATCAGTTGTTATGTTAATAGAATCCATTAACGCCTCAAAACCCGTCAATATTCATTTTAATAATCAAGAAGTCACAACGGGTATATTTAAGTCGCCTATAAAAGAACCCGTACGGGTGACACCGTTTGGATTAGTCGGTGACACCATTGTTGATAAGCAAGTTCACGGTGGATTAGATCAAGCAGTTTACCTCTATCATGCGGAAGATTATGCATGGTGGTCGAAAGAGTTGTCTAGAACGATTGACTATGGCATGTTTGGCGAAAATCTAACCGTTTCTGGGCTTGAGGACATTGCATGGCTTATTGGTGATCGATTAATGATCAACGATGTCATGTTGGAGATTACAGCACCTAGAGTACCTTGTTTTAAATTGACTGTGCGCATGGGAGATAATACTTTTGTGAAGAAATTTACTAATGCTATCCGCCCAGGAGCATATGCGCGGGTTATAAACACGGGAGTCGTTGAAGTTGGCGATTCAATCGTTATTGAAAAAACACCAATGGATTACGCCACAGTAAAAGAGGTGTTTTCTGTCTGGCACAGTAAAAATAAGTCGCAGGAGGTACTTAAGAAAGCATTAGCATCACCGCTTGCATGGGTCTACAGACAGCAAATACAAAGCTGGTATGATGGGCGCTAAAATTTGGTGTGGGGTGTTAAGTGTTTTTAGTTTCTATAAGCTATGAAAAAGAATTGTCCGAAGTTGATCAAATTATAGATGACCATGTCGTCTATTTAAAAAAGTATTATGCATTGGGTAATTTTTTGCTGTCCGGGCGAAAAGTCCCTCGAACAGGAGGGGTTATACTGGTTAAGGCATCTAGTAGAGAAGAGTTGAATGCGATAGTAGCGGAAGATCCGTTTACTATTGCTGGAGTGGCCAGTTATACAGTGATTGAGTTTGTGCCAACGATGTCAGCCAAAGAGTGTGAATTTTTCCCTTAAAGCGTAATTAAAAAAACAGAGAAACAAGGTTAGGTTTACGCCAGTTGAAATGGGTGTTGCTTGTAGTAACCTTGTTTTTTTTAATGTTTTAAAGTAATTATGTGTCTTCAGTAGATTCTAATTGCTGGATCTCATCATATATGGCTTCGGCTTCTGCAGTTATCATCGAATAGGCTTTTATGTCTCCTTTTCGCTGTGCAAGCATGGCTTCTTCAAGTTTGGCTTGGTAATTTTTCTGTAATTTTTTTATTGGGTTGCTTTTGAATAGAGAAAACATAGGATCACTCAATCTGTTATTTGATGCTTGGTCGCTATCTATTTTTAGCTAGTATACTTGGTTTTATTGTAAAATGTGATGGGATTGACGAACATTAGCAGAAGGATAGATAGGTAATAATGGAAGAGCCGGAATGAAGGGTGCGTTTTTTTCATGCTTTTTATATTGTGGCGGCATAAGTCATATCTTGCCATTCATCTGTAGAAGTAATAAATGTTTGCTTATGACGAATTTTTTCCTGGTAGTACATATGCTTTTCTATGGACGAATCAGCCTTTTTGGCGATCGCTAATGTCTAGTTTATTCATATTGCATTGATGAAATAGTAGTTGTGTAAGATAAAGTATTGAATCACATTATGAGACCTTTGCACGGAAGATGACTTTGCTTTCAGGCAAGGCAAAAACGCACGGAAAGAGGGAGTTTATAGTTATAAATGAACGATTGGGCCATTTTTAACGCGGCATGAGTGCAAAATGGCTTGCGTGCAAAGGTTTCATTATAAAATAAGTGGTTAGAATGTGGTGGAAAGGTGCGTTGCCAAAATGATAAACTAAGTTAAGGCGTTTTATGTGTCGTGATAGAAAGAATTTATTAGGATCAATAGCCTAAACTTATGCTTTAACACTATTTTTTTTCCAGTCCTAGCGTCTTTCTGCTTCAGTTAATGAACCCTAGCAACTATTTCACATTCCTCAATTTAAGCTAGTGCATTAGACCTTTAATTTCGGTATTCTTATAGTTAAGATTTGTCATTATATTTTCTATCAATGATGCCGCGGTCATAACCATGATGGTGGCATATATCATTCATTTGTCAGGCTCATTACGTAGCGTGCTGACTGTTACATAATAAGAAGCGTTATCGCTCTAGGGAAATCAATGCTGAATCAAGAACATTCATTTATAAAAGAGTTTTTTAAAATGTCATCATCGGGTGGCATTTTGTTGTTTTTCGCGGCAATTTTAGCCATGGTGTTTGCCAACACCCCTTTACAGGGTGTGTATGAACTTTTATTTTCAACGCCAGTTGAGATACGCGTAGGCAGTTTAGAAATCGCTAAACCTTTGTTACTTTGGATTAACGACGGCCTTATGGCGGTATTCTTTTTTCTTGTGGGGCTTGAGCTAAAACGAGAATTAATCGAAGGGGAATTGTCGGATAAAAGAAATATTATCCTGCCCGGTATTGGTGCTATTGGCGGAATGTTTGTCCCAGCGCTTATTTACCTTTATTTTAATATTGATGACGATGTCGCTGCAAAGGGGTGGGCAATACCTGCCGCGACGGATATTGCTTTTGCATTAGGTGTCTTAGCTTTGTTGGGCTCTCGTGTCCCTGTTGCTATAAAAATATTTCTAACATCTTTAGCAATTTTCGATGATCTTGGCGCGATAGTGGTGATAGCTTTGTTTTATACCTTACAGATATCGGTCACTTCATTAGTGATTGTTGCTATTTGTCTGCCTATTTTAGCTCTGCTAAATAAAAATAATGTCATGGCTAAGGCGCCTTATATTCTCGTTGGGATTGTCATGTGGACAGCGACCCTAAAATCGGGTGTTCATGCAACGCTAGCAGGTGTGGTGTTGGCGATGTTTATTCCTCTTCGGTCTAATACTGACCCTACTATTTCTCCGCTTAAAAGTATGGAGCATAGCTTACATTCGGTGGTTGCTTATTTTGTGCTGCCCGTTTTCGCCTTTGCTAATGCGGGCATTAATTTTAGTGGTGTTGGTTTGGATCAGGTATTTCATGGTGTGCCAATGGGAATAGCCATGGGGCTGTTTTTTGGTAAGCAGGTGGGTATTTTTGGAGTTTGTTGGTTGTTCATCAAATTCAAAGTCGCAAGCTTACCTACAGGAATGAGCATGTTAAGTTTGTACGGTACTTCAGCACTCTGTGGTATTGGGTTTACGATGAGTTTGTTTGTTGGTTCATTGGCCTTCGAAGAGACTGGCGTGAACCTACTATTCGATGAACGCTTGGGCATTATTATTGGTTCATTGGCTTCGGGTATACTGGGTTATCTGATTCTCAGAAGTAGCTTGCCGGCTAAGGCAGGATAGATAGTGTTAGGGAAAGAGTCCTTGGTTTTTTACTGTACGCTACTAACATTTATCTTGAGACTAGGTGTCTTTGAGTATGATAGAAACCCCTAAGGTGTCTGCCCAGCTTAGGCAGAATCCACTGTAGCGACGGGAACTGAATTATTTCCCGTTCGTGTAGGTAGAGCATCATTACTGGTTTACGTCTAGGAGGCTGTCCGAGAATAGAAACCTACTGCGGAAAAGCGGATTTCGACCAAATTTTCTCCTGATTTTCGTCGCTTAAGGGCGCCTACTGTTGGCAAATAGAACCACTATTCTCCTCAATTCATGAAAAAATCTGACTCAAAATCGCTATCCCTCGCTACGGCCCCTATTCTCGGACAGCCTCCTAGGCTACACTTTATTTTGCTCGGTTTAAGTATGCCCATAGACTTTCACCTTCATTCGACAGTCGTTGGGTTGAGCGGTACAGCATAATGTCTAGATTCATGGATAATGCAGCATTACCGATATTAATCAGGTCGCCTCGGCCGATTTCTGCTTGAATACATATCTTTGGTAGCCAAGCTATCCCCATCCCTTGTATCGCCATTGCCTTAATGGACTCAGCCACTGCATTTTCATATACACAGTTTAATTGATAATCAGCACACACCGTTGCAATAATCTTCGCTGTCATTTTTCCCATCAAACAATTAGCTGAATAGGCGAGGTAGTTTATCGGCTGTTTATTATTGATTGTAAATAATGGTTTGCCTTTTTTATTGGCAGCACTGACTAAAATCAGTTCATCACTTTTTAGTTTGCAAGAAAGAAAATTAGACGGATCTAGTATGGACGGTATGGTGGGTGTTGAATAGGACAGCATGAACTCGGTTTGTTTCGAATGCAGGAGTTCGGCGCAGTCATGCACGTTATGAGCATCCATGGTGGTGCGAATAGCAGAGTAGTTATGATGAATCTCGGATATCCACTCAGCGAAGTAGTTAATGGCGAGAGTGTGTAATGCGGTAAATTTTATGAAGTCTTGGCTGGTGCGTTGATGTTGTCGACATTCATCGAGTGTGCGATCAACGTTTTTGATAATGTCTTGTGCCGATTGTCGAAAGTGTTCGCCTTCTTTGGTGAGTACGAATGGGTGCACGGATCGATCAAGCAGTGATGCACCTACCCATTGTTCCAATCCTAACATTCTGCGGCTGAGGGCCGGTTGGCTTCGATTACGGTTTTTAGCTGCAATAGTGAAACTTCTAGTTGACGCTAGTTCAAGAAAATCAGATCTCCACTCTAAGTCCATCAATATCACTCTCTAAGTAGGCAGTTAAGTCGCTTTTATTGCTCACGCGGTTAGCAGATCTCACGATATGCATATTCAGCATGAACTATTCGAAGATAGCATTAGTTAGATTATTTTTAAATAGCTAAGATGCTGGCCATGATAACGCGCTATGTAATGTCTTCGAAATGTAGAGGTCTGGCTGCGATATTTCTCCGACTAAACCCGCGGCTATAAAGCCAGTGTTTAGCGAGTGCGTATGTGATATTCGTTAACGGTTGTTTCTGTTATACGCAACGAATGTGACTAATTAAAGACACTATTGAATAGAGGCCCTCATGCGATTAAAGCTATCAACACAAGTAGACCCTTCACGTATAGAAAAGGATTTGTTAGGCGAGTTAGCCGTTCCGGACGATGTTTATTATGGCATTCAGACACAAAGGGCATGTGAAAATTTTGATTTATCGGGTATCCATATTAACCATTTTCCTGAGTTGGTTGATGCTCTTGCGTTAGTGAAATTGGCTTGTGCAAAAACAAATCATCAGTTGGGTTTGCTAGACACGGATAAAATGCGCGTGATTGAGGCAGCCGTAAATAAAATTCTTGATGGTGAATTTCATCAAGATTTTGTTGTTGATATGATTCAGGGTGGCGCGGGGACGTCGACTAATATGAATGCCAATGAGGTGATTGCGAATGTAGGCTTAGAAATTATGGGCGAAGATAAGGGTAATTATGCCTTGCTGCACCCTAATAATGACGTCAATATGTCTCAATCTACCAATGATGTTTATCCTACCGCTGTGCGTTTATCCATTTTACTTCTACACCGTCAACTGGTGGTTGCTCTTTGTTCATTAAGAGATGCCTTTACGGCTAAATCTGTTGAGTTTGCAGATGTGATTAAAATGGGGCGTACCCAGTTACAGGATGCCGTGCCAATGACCTTGGGGCAGGAGTTTCAATCGTTTGCCAGTACCTTAACGGAAGATATTCAGCGTATCGCTGATCTATCCGCCTTATTAAAAGAAGTAAATTTGGGGGGGACGGCCATCGGTACGGGCATTAATACCCGTGTAGATTATGCCCCTTTAGCCGTAAAATCGTTGTCAGCAGTCAGCGGTATTGATTTTACCCTTGCCATAGACCTTGTTGAAGCTAGTTCGGATATGGGTGCCTTTGTGCTTTTTTCGAGCATGCTAAAACGCCTCGCGGTGAAATTATCGAAAATTTCTAATGATTTGCGTTTATTGAGTATGGGGCCGCGTTGTGGCTTAGCAGAAATTCAATTGCCTGCGCAACAGCCTGGCAGCTCAATTATGCCGGGTAAGATTAATCCGGTTATTCCAGAGGCAATGAATCAAGTGGCTTATCAAGTGATAGGTAATGATTTGGCGGTCACCTTTGCCGCAGAGGCAGGGCAGTTACAGCTGAATGCCATGGAACCTTTGATTGCCTATAAGGTATTAGAATCTATTCGTTTACTGACAAAGGCCATGGGTATGTTAGAAACGCGTTGTATTAGTGGTATTACCGCCAATGAAGATCGCTGCCGAGATTTGGTGAATAATAGTATCGGTATCATTACTGCGATATCCCCGTATTTAGGTTACGAAAATGCCACACGTATCGCTAAAGCAGCGCTGGAAACAGGTCGTAGTGTGTTGGATTTGGTGCTAGAAGAAAAACTAATGGACGAAGATGAGTTAAAGCAATGCTTACAACCAAAAAATATGGTCATGCCTCGTACGATTGGTGTTTGATGATTTATAAGCCATTGTCGGCTTAGCCGCTATGTTACGTAAAGCGGACCTAGGCTGTGCAATAGGTTTTCTAAATGATTAGTTTTTTTCACTAATAGGGTGATAATATATCGTTTGATACTAGAGTGAAAAATGACTATCTTGTCACTCGTAGCAGCGTAATCCCACGCTACTTGCCTCTTACTATAGGAATACCATCGTGAATATTATCGTCAAAAAAATCATTGCTTTTTTACAATACGGGTCAAAAAATCGTGCAGCCAAAGAATTGTTACAGCTTAGCGATAAGCAGTTAATTGATGTGGGTTTGTGTAGTGCAAAATTATCTAAAGGTGCGTCTGCATACCCTTGGAGATTAAGTACAGCTGATGTGGTGGATCTTGCCCGTGCTCAGCCTAAAGCCGCTAAGTTTGTTGTTGAAGACCGTAAAAATATAGCGGCATAATGCGCTGCCAAGTAGAAAGAGTGGAGTGAAAATCTAAGCTGTATTATTCATGCTGCTAATCACTCTGCTTTTTCATGGCTAATAGATTAAAAACACGTCATAAAAAGTACTATTTTTGTATTCTCTTTATTTTGTTGAACTTACCTTGTATCCTCTGCTGAACATTTCCCTTAAATGCATTTAGTAGGAGTAAATATCAATGGCAACAGTGACACTTAAAGGCAATCCTTTTGACACTATCGGCACCTTACCTTCGTTAGGCTCCGTGGCTCCGCCTTTCACCTTAGCGCAAACCGACTTATCTGATTTAACCTTAGCAAGCCTTGCGGGTAAAGCGATCATTCTGAATATATTTCCTTCTATTGACACACCAACCTGTGCGACTTCTGTTAGAGAATTTAACAGTAAAGTGGCATCATTAGATAATACTATCGTGGTGTGTGTGTCAGCTGATTTACCCTTTGCATTAAGTCGTTTTTGTGGCGCAGAAGGGATTGAGAATGTAACGGTGGGTTCTAGCTTCCGTTCAAGTTTTGGTAGCGATTACGGCGTTGATTTCACTACTGGGCCATTAACGGGATTGTTATCGCGCGCGATTGTAATAATAGCGGCTGATGGAGCGGTGTTATATACCGAGCAAGTAGCCGAAACGGCAGATGAGCCAAATTATGCAGATGCCTTAGCGGCCTGTAATCAATTGTTAGAGGCTTAATCTAAGGTTTAATGTTGGCCTTAAAGGCTTCGAATAATTACTAAGACTTAATGAAAAAGCCAGAGTGTTAATGATAACGCTCTGGCTTTTTTTATTCGTCGATATTCATCAATAATCACGTTCAACAACGATCGTCTTTGCTAAGTAGTCCCCCACTCGTCTTCGCTCTTGAGTCAATATTAGCATTGCATCTAGCAGTCCGAGTATGGGCGTTATAGCATTCCTAATAAATGACTGCCATAGATTACAATCCTGTAGGGTATCCCTGTGAACAACCGCGATATTGAGGCATCGCTTCGCAATGCTTTGGCCATTAGGTAGGGCATCACAAAACAGATAGTATGCGCTGGGAATAGCGATAATAGCTAGGTCGATAGTGGTTCCCTCTGCCTGGCTGATTATTTTGATCGTAATACAAATGCCGAATAATAGAACAACAATTAAGCCATCAATAAATTGGCCTTGAAAACGCTTGCCAGGGTGCGCTAGTTTTATCATTAATTGAGCTCTATTTTTACGGGTGGCTAGTCTTCGTTAATGGTTGCTTGAAATCTGTGCTAGTGAGTATGGGGTGAATGTCATGGTTAAGGTAGTATCACCGAATTAAGTGCAATTAGCGATGGGTCAATTATCACTCATTATCCACTGTCATTTTTCAGTTAATGGGTTTGCTTTGCTGTATTATCGTCGTTTGCGCGGGCTGCTAGGATTGTCCGTTAATCATCTTTAAAGTACAGCTAAACAAGGCGAATTTTATGGCTCTCTCTCGTATTATTGCTCACCGTATTCAACGCCAAGATCCTGCTACTGCAGCGACACTGTTATTACGAGATAACTGTTGGTTGCAAAATGGACGTATTGAGGAATGTTTCCGTGAGTTAAAGCATGGAGTGATTAAGCGCTTAGGTAAGGAGTATGGCCGCTTTTCTAATGACTATGCCAGTCACCCTTTATCCAACTGGTTGACGGAGTATAAAGCGGAAAAATTGAGCTTTGAGAGCTTTAGTAAGAAGGCTGCACAGCAATGTAAACTTGAACTAGATAAGGTAGAAGCGGCTTTTGATGGTTTTTTGTTTTTTGCTCATGAAGAGCAAGAAACCGCGGAGTTGCTGCATATCTTTGTGGTACAGCATAATGCCGCTCAGTATATCGACGGTGAACTTGAGATGACAGATTGCTGCTATCTTGATACGGCAGGTATTCGTCTGGCCGCTAAAGTCAATATTAGCGATTGGCAAAGTGACGATATTCACCGTTCATCCAATGCGGTGACCTTATTGCGCTGGCGGGGCGAGAAGGAGCTAAGCGATAGTTTTGCCAATGCGATTGGTTTTTCCGAAAAAATTGACCTTGGTGCGGAAACGGAAGCGTTTTTAGACATAGTCTCTGATTACACGAAAGACTTGCCAGAAGAGGTGGCGCATAATACTAAAAAACAAGTGGTCAATTACTGTTTAGAGCAGAATAAGGTGGGCAAACCTGTGGTGATTACTGAGCTTTCTTCTGCGCTCAAAGATCACCCAACGCCGAGAAAAGCCAGTAAAAAGGGCGATGATTCAGCGGCTGCTACGGCAGAGCAAGCATTACCAGCAACGCCATTACCCGAGTTTGCATCATTTGTGTCAACTAGTCAGCCAGCGGCAAAGCCAGAATTGATTCCGGATACTTCTCAATTACGTCAGTTTGTGCGCTTAAGTGGCCGCAATAATCAGTTAAGTATGAGTTTTGCATCTAGCTGTTTAGGCGATACGATTGTTTATGACCCCGAAAACGATAGTTTAACGATTAAAGATATTCCTCCTCGATTAAAAGCCCGTTTAGCGAAATTGACACAAGAGAGTTGAATGACAAGTTATGAATAAACGTAATTACTTCAATGCCACTAATACTCTCATCCTTATTTGTGTGGTGGTTTATTCTCTGTTGATGTTAGTAATGGAGGTAGGAAATTCTGGCTTCGAGTTATTCTATTGGCAATCGCCTTTATTTAACCCCGCACAATTAGTCAGCCACATGTTTTTGCACGGGGGGGTTATGCACCTAGTGTTTAATATGCTGGGTTTGTGGATGTTTGGTTCAGCCATAGAGCGTGTATGGGGCGCGCCTAAGTTTTTGCTCTTTTATTTCATCTGTGGCTTGGGTGCAGCGTTGATATATGAAGGTGTTAATTACTATCAGTTTCAGGTGGCTATAGCGCCTTTATTGGATGCTGGTATTAACCAAGAAAATGTTATTCAATTATTTAGCCAGGATCAATACTACCCTCAGTTTCCCACTGCGAAGCAAGCGATTATTATTTTTTCTTCCCCTGTGGTGGGAGCATCGGGTGCCATTTATGGGGTGCTCGTGGCGTTTGCTTGTCTTTTTCCAAACCATAAGATGATATTGCTATTTTTACCTTTCCCTATTGCTGCAAAATATTTTGTGCCTGCACTTCTGTGTTTAGATTTATTTTCAGGGGTAACGGGCTTTCCTATTTTTGGCAATAATATTGCCCACGCTGCTCATGTTGGTGGTGCAATAACAGGGTTCGTGTTAATGATGACATTAATGCGTAGCAATAGAGGCGTGTCTTAGTTGGCGCTTTCAGTTAAGTGACAGAGTTGTTGATATTGCTGAGTATGGCTATCAAATTTTCTTTTTAAGTAAGTCGTGTGCATTAAAAATCGCTAAGAGTTTTTTAGATATTCCGTATTCGTTGATAGATTTAGGTTCGTAAAGTGAATTGATTTTTATATTGGCTAAGCGTAGTTGCAAGTTGGCAATAAGGTCTTCGGGAGTTATTTCTCCCGTTGTTAATGCATGACTAACTACCTTGTCAAATACTGCTGTGAGCGGGTCGCCGTAGCTTATGCGTAATGGCATGTCGCGTTCATGACGTATTTGATTGGTGTAGTAGGCGGTAAATAATTCGGTGAGTGCTCGGCCATTTTCAAAATCATGAAGTAGGCGTCTGTGCGGTAGTACTACGTGAATGGCTTCATGAGCCATAATGTTTTTTAAATCTGCACGGCTAGGCCCATGTATGGTTTGATGGTTAACGGGTGTTACATCAATAATAATATACTGTAAGGCACTATGATTTAAACGCATCAGCCCTGAGTGATAGTTTTGTTTATCCATGTAGCCAAAGATATCGATGGGTAAAACTAATTCACCCTCTGATTTCAAGCGGGCAACTTCCCATACGATAGCCCCCCCTTGGTCCTGTAAACTATTCACTAGTTGGTAAGCGGTTTCGCAAGATTTTTTTATGTCGAGTAATTTCACCTGTAAGCCAACTTCGAGAGAAGATTGGGTAAAACGAATGTCACCAAACTGTTTGAAGGTATAACCTTTTTGGCTATCAATGCTTTCTGTTCCAGTTTCTATTTCTATGTCAGCTCGTGTTAAGTTAGCGTGGTTGAGATATAGGCTGGTATAGTCATTATTTACGTTGTAATTTTCTAAGGGGGAGGCCGCTGATGCTGAAACCTGCGTTATACATGCCGTAGATAATAAGGCGCTCATGATCAACAGGGGTGTGCGTAAGCATTTTTTAATCTTCGTTAATAGCAGTAGGGTTACCGTTTTTTTTTCCACTTGAATTGTGGGGATAAAATAGCGCATGATTTTATCTGCCTCGCTTTGTATCTACAATTTTTTCTGTACATGGTAGTGTTGTCGGTTAATGATAATAAAACTTTACCTTTTCGTTTAAATGTTTCTGTTCTGTGGTTGAGGTGCTTGAAAAGAATACACTCCGTTTCAGGCCATCTGAGTCATAGATGCCGAAGCTGAGCGTATAGGGACATATTCACAGCGCGCCTGAAATGGAGTGTATTTTTTTCAAGTGACCCGGTAGTCACTTAAGTTTAGTTTATTTTTATGGTTAGTAAAGTCGGAACTATCCATTTTTTATGAAAAAATACCTTCTAAAACAGCGGCTTGTGTTTTATACATCGAAGCAGTTAAAAGTTTGTAGCATAATTTTTGTTTCATCTCATCAGTAGTGATGTCACATGGGTAATTGTTTATGAGTAAAACTATCACTATTCCTTGTGTTGCTAACGACGGTATTGGTTTTTCTATCTTTGCTGAACGAAAAATTGATCTGCATGGCAATAATGAGCGTATGTTGTCAGAGCAAATATCCGCTCTAAATTGTAGACTGCGGGAAAACGATGCATCTTATTCTTCTGCTTGGCATGTGGCCGGAGACTCTACCTTGTTGGTCATCTTGGCAGGTACGTTACGCATTGAGTTGCGTAGCGGAGAAACATGTGAGTTTTCATTAGGGGAGATGTTTGTTGCGGAAGATTATTTGGCTGTTGGTGTGCAATTTGACTCAGTCCAGCATGGTCATCGTGCAGTGGTGGTGGGTGATGAACTGTTGTCTGTAATACATATAAAGTTAGAAAAAAGGTAAGTGGTGAATTAAGCTGCGATTACTTTGTTAAACCTAGAAACGGCAGTTGAATCACGAAAGTCTCGGCTTTGGCTCCTGCGTCGCTCTACCTCCTCCATCCATGGAGTCGTGCACAAGTTATTGATGCACCTAGAAAATCGTAGTATTCGCTCACGACCAATAAGGTCGCTACGCGATACTAACTTATGTTGCTAGAAAAAGTCCTATGCACACCAATAACTCCCCTAGAGGGGCCTACTTTTGGTGCACAGCTTTTTCGCGCCAACGGCCGTTTCTAGGGTAAACAGCCATTTTTGTTAGCTTTAAGTCCTCAATGTTCTAACGCTAGTCTAGCCCTTGTCTATACTGAGTGTCAGGTGATCTGTTGATGTGGGGCTGAGCTATTGGTTTTTTATAGGTATGTTATCGCTATTTTTTTGGCAATGTTAATGTTTGTTGCACCGTGGGTTGCTGCAGTGTCAAACTATCGATATATCAGTGATAAAGCCTTGATCGCTATCGAGAAAAAATATGGTGTTCCGGCGAGTGTGCGTATTGCTAAATGGAGTGAGGTATTAAATAAGTTTGCGGCAAATAAATCGATTGCCGATGATGCAATGGCTCGATTTGCTAATGACTATTTTAATCAAGTGCGTTGGGAATGGGATATCAAACATTGGGGAGTAGAGGATTATTGGGCAACACCAATCGAGACATTGGGAACCTATGCTGGTGATTGTGAAGATTTTTCTATTGGCAAGTATTTTTCATTGACGACAATGGGAATGAACACAGAAAAACTACGAATTACTTATGTAAAAGCACTAGAGCTAAACCTTGCTCATATGGTACTTGCGTATTACCCTTATCCTGGTGCTGAACCGTTAATTTTAGATAACATTAATAAAACTATATTACCTGCGTCTCAGCGCAAAGATCTATTACCCATATATGGCTTTAATGGTGACGGCATTTGGCTAGCTAAATCTAAAAAGAAATTGGCTGCTGGTGCCAGTATGTCGAAGAGCCTACCTAGCTGGGGTAAGTTGAATAAACGAATAACAAAAGAATTATTATAATTCAAAAAACTAGTCAAATAACAAAAAAGCCGTACATCTCTGCACGGCTTTTTTATGTGCTCATATCAAGAAAGAAGCTTATCTTTCTTCGATAGGGGTAAAGTCTCTTGCTGTATAGCCAGTATACAATTGACGAGGACGTCCAATTTTGTAAGAGCCAGCAATCATTTCTGCCCAATGTGCAATCCAGCCCACGGTTCTTCCTGTTGCAAAAATCACAGTAAACATATCCGTTGGGATACCGATAGCTTTCATGATGATGCCCGAGTAAAAGTCAACATTTGGGTAGAGTTTACGTTGGATAAAGTATTCATCTTCTAAGGCAATTTGCTCTAGACGCTTTGCGATGGCTAGCAATGGGTCGTTTTCTAAACCGAGCTCAGCAAGCACTTCGTCGCAGGCTGTTTTCATTACGCGCGCACGAGGGTCAAAGTTTTTATAGACACGATGACCAAAACCCATTAGGCGGAAGGGATCATTTTTGTCTTTAGCTTTGGCAACAAAAGCGTCGATATTATCCACTGTGCCGATTTCAGCTAGCATAGATAATACGGCCTCGTTGGCGCCGCCATGTGCAGGACCCCATAGTGCGGTGATACCAGAAGCGATACAGGCGAACGGATTGGCTCCTGATGAGCCTGCCAGACGCACAGTTGAGGTTGAAGCATTTTGTTCGTGATCCGCGTGTAATAAGAATATTTTATCCATCGCTCGTGCCAACACTGGGTTCACATTCGGTTCATCGCAAGGTGTGCCAAACATCATGTAGAGAAAGTTCTCTGCAAATGATAATTGATTATTGGGATACATGAATGGTTGGCCGATGTGATGCTTGTAACACATTGCGGCCAAGGTAGGGATTTTAGCAATTAGGAGCATCGCCGAAATTTTGCGGTGTTCTGCATTGGTTATATCTAATGAGTCGTGGTAGAACGCTGAAAGAGCACCGACAGCACCACACATCATTGCCATAGGGTGTGCATCGTGATGATAACCACGGAATAAGCGCGCCATGGCTTCGTTAACCATTGTGTGCATGGTGATATCGTTACGGAAGCTTTCTTTTTCTATTGCATTAGGTAGCTCGCCATTAAGTAATAAATAGCAAGTTTCTAAAAAGTCTGAGTGTTCGGCTAACTGTTCAATAGGATAGCCGCGATGCAATAGCACACCTTTCTCGCCATCAATGTAAGTAATTGCAGATTCACATGATGCCGTAGACATAAAGCCGGGATCAAAGGTGAAATAACCTTGGGCGACTAGTGCACGTACATCGATAACATCCGGGCCAGTAGTACCGGTCAGTATAGGTAAATCAATGACTTTACCGTCAATAGTAAGTTGGGCTTTTCTATCACTCATGTGAGCTCCTTATTTTTTCAATTTAACAGTGCTGCTTTATTTTTTGGTAAAGCATGGTGTAAACGTAAGGCTGTTATAGATGTGTTACAGCCAGTAGTTATTTAGGTGTAGAGAGCCTCTGAGCAATCCATGTATTATTTTCGCTGTTTAAAATAACCTGCGCCTACGTTGAAGATTACGCCAACTGCAGGCTATTACCTGCAATGTTCGCCTAGAGCAAATCATTTTACCTCACCGAAATTCTAATCAGGATTTAATCACAGACCCCTTTGCTAGAAAGCGTACGGATTGAGCTATTCAACTCAGTTATTATAGAGCAAACTTCAGGTTTTGCATTTTTCCGAAGTTGAATAGATTGTATCTACATATTTCGATGTAGTAATACTACAGTTTTTTTGTTTGACGTTCAACATTTCTCTTTATCGTGTTTTCTTGCCTTTTTAGGGGGTTATCGTTTTTTCGCACCATTTTAGTGCCGTTATTTATCAGGTGGTAACTGGAAGGTGACTTTTTTCTATTGTTTGCACTGCGTTTTTGTTTTCATCTTATGGGACGCTTGAATTTTTTGTAGTAATACTACATTATATTTGAAGAAGGGGGGGTGGTGGTGCGGGCACCCTCTGCTGAGACCTGTATTTGAGCTATTTATTTCCTAGTGCGCCGCAATTCAGGGCGGATAAATTTGGCTGTGCATAAAAACTAATCAGCTTTTGTGAGTGCAGTTACGTTAGATGAGAAATAAGCCGATTTATGGGCTTTTTGTTTGTGTTTTATTCAGCCACTAACTATAATCTCGCCCGTTATTTCTGAGCTCGGCTGGTATTTAGTGCTTAGCTTGGCTATTCTCAATACTATTTAAGGTAGTGGATGCAAAGCATGCGGCGATTGTCGGCTCGCACATGTTTTTTATTGTATAGTCTTGCTGTTATAGTGGGTAAATACTCTGGAGCCGGTAATGTATTGAGCCAGTAGTCTATGCTTGCTTGCTTGTTTTTTTTGCATGCTCATCTTTTACCTTATTTAATCACAGGTTTGCTCTAAAGTGGCGTTCGTTAAGCTGTCGAATTAGAATTAGTGGTGATCTGTTGTCGCGCGGTTATCGTACTACTCTGTAGTGGGTAATGTAGGATTTGTGTTTCTTTATTTTTTATTTTCGTTAGCTTGATTCCGAAAGAAGTAGCGTCAAGCCGACTTTACATCGTACAAGCAAACCATTATATAAAGAATGGTGTCTTCTTGCGCTAAAGTAGAGCTGCATGAGGTTCAGTGCCCAAAAATTAATGTGTTCAGCAATAAAGTGCTCAACAATAAACAGGATTTTTACTTGGAGTAAGCCCTATGGCTGATATTAGAACAGTTTCCTTTGATGGTATTGTGATTGGTGGCGGCGGTGCAGGTATGCGTGCTGCACTGCAAATGGCGCAATCAGGCTTTAAAACCGCGGTTATTACTAAGGTTTTTCCTACCCGCTCACACACGGTATCAGCACAGGGTGGCATCACTTGTGCCATTGGTAGCTCTGATAAAGAGGATGATTGGCGCTGGCATATGTATGACACCGTCAAGGGGTCGGATTATATTGGCGATCAGGATGCGATTGAGTATATGTGCTCCGTGGGTCCCGAGGCGGTATTTGAGCTAGAGCATATGGGTTTACCCTTCTCTCGTACCGAAGAGGGTCGTATTTATCAGCGTGCTTTTGGTGGACAGTCTAAAGATTTTGGTAAGGGTGGTCAGGCGGAGCGTACTTGTGCTGCAGCAGATCGTACTGGACATGCACTGTTACATACTTTGTATCAGGGCAATATTAAAAACAACACGGTGTTCTTTAATGAGTGGTTTGCCGTTGATATGGTGAAAAACGAAGATGGCGTGGTGACGGGTGTTATTGCGATCAATATTGAAGACGGTGAAGTCGTTCATATTAAATCGAAAGCCACGGTATTCGCTACTGGTGGTGCAGGCCGTATTTATGCGTCGACGACGAATGCGCATATTAATACCGGTGATGGTATTGGTATGGCTTTGCGTGCGGGTTACCCAGTACAAGATATGGAAATGTGGCAATTCCACCCAACCGGTATTCACGGTGCGGGCACCTTAGTAACAGAAGGTTGTCGTGGTGAGGGCGGTTACTTAATCAATAAAGATGGTGAGCGTTTTATGGAGCGCTATGCTCCGAACGCAAAAGATCTTGCTGGTCGTGATGTGGTTGCTCGCTCTATGGTACTTGAAATCCTAGAGGGTCGTGGTTGTGGAGAGAATGGCGATCACGTGATGTTGAAGCTAGATCATCTCGGGGAAGAAACATTGAACCAGCGTTTGCCAGGGATTCTTGAATTGTCTCGCACCTTTGCTGGTGTCGATCCAGTGAAAGAGCCTATTCCTGTTATTCCGACTTGTCATTATATGATGGGCGGTATCCCCACGAATGTGGACGGCCAAGCGCTAACGCAAGTCGATGGTAAGGATACGGTGATTGAGGGTCTATATGCTTGTGGTGAGGCTGCTTGTGTTTCTGTTCACGGGGCGAATCGTTTAGGCGGTAATTCACTATTAGATTTGGTGGTCTTTGGTCGTGCATCAGGTTTGTTTATTGAAAAAGCGCTGAAAGAAGGTATTGAGCATCGTGATGCGACTGACGCTAATATCGAAGCAGCAATGGCGACGTTGAATCGACTCAACAGTAATACTGGCGGTGAGTCTGCTTCGGTTTTACGCGCTGAGCTACAGCAAGTCATGCAAAATCATTTTGGTGTGTTCCGTCGTGGCGACTATATGGCTGAAGGCATTGAAAAGTTAGCGGCGCTGCGTAAACGAATTGAAAATGTAACGTTTGAAGATAAGAGTGACACGTTTAATACGGCACGCATTGAAGCGCTAGAGTTACAAAACTTATTAGAAGTCGCGGAAGCAACGGCAATTCCTGCGGAAATTCGTACAGAGTCTCGCGGCGCTCATGCTCGTGATGATTTCCAAGAACGCGATGATAAAAACTGGTTGTGCCATTCACTTTACTTTCCTCTAGATAAGAAAGTGACCAAACGTGGCGTTAATTTTAAACCTACTACAGTTGATACTTTTGAGCCTATGGCTCGTACCTATTAATGTCGGGAAAGTCATCGGAGAGAAGTGAAATGTTGAAAGTAGAAATTTATCGTTACAATCCCGAAACTGATCAAGTGCCTTATATGCAAAGCTATGAGGTTGACACTGGCGGTCGTGATTACATGGTTCTGGATATTCTAGAGCTGTTAAAAGCGCAGGACAATAGTTTGGTTTTCCGACGTTCGTGTCGAGAAGGTGTGTGTGGTTCTGATGGTATGAATATCAGCGGTAAGAATGGTTTAGCCTGTGTTACGCCATTATCAGAGTGCGTGAAAAATAATACCCTGGTATTACGTCCATTACCTGGTTTACCGGTTATTCGTGATCTGGTTATTGATATGGAACAGTTTTATAAACAATACCGTAAAATTGAGCCATTCTTACAAAATGATGTTCCAGCAGAAGGTATTGAGCGTCTGCAGTCACCTGAAGATCGTAAAAAGCTAGATGGTTTATATGAGTGCATTTTATGCGCATGCTGCTCTACTAGTTGCCCATCGTTTTGGTGGAACCCGGATAAATTTATTGGCCCTGCGGGCTTGTTGCAGTCTTACCGTTTCTTGGCAGATAGTCGTGATACGGCAACCGCTAAACGTTTAGATAACCTGCGTGACCCCTTCAGTGTTTTCCGTTGTCACGGTATTCAGAATTGTGTTGCCGTGTGCCCTAAAGGCTTAAACCCAACCAAAGCCATTGGTCATATTAGAAGCATGTTACTGGGTTAGAAAGTTTGGTTAGTCATTGAGTTAGAAGGCTGAGCTAGCTGAGCTAAAAAGTTAAGCTGGACACTAGTAATTACCTTTAAAGTGAGTAAGTAATGCACGAAAGTCAGATGGAAAAACTCTGGAGCACTGGCCATATTTCAGGTGGAAATGCGGCGTATGTAGAAGAGCTTTATGACACCTATTTGTATGATGCGAGTAGTATCCCGGCTGAGTGGCGAGAGTACTTTGATCAGTTGCCACGTATTAATGACGCATCGAGCACGCAAGATACCCCGCATTCTACTGTCAGAGAGCAATTTCGTTTGTTGGCAAAGAGTCGTCCTTCCGTAACAGTGGGTGCTACGGTTCCAGGTCAAGATGCTCACGCACAGCAAACCCATGTGACTCAGCTAGTGCAACATTACCGCCGCGGTGGACATTTAAAGGCAAAGACAGATCCACTGGGTCTAGCGCAGCCACCGTCTTTAGAGCATCTTGATTTACACTTTCACGGTCTAACGCCTGCAGATTTAGATACTGTTTTTTCAACCGGCGATTTGTTTTTTGGTACAGATACCGCGACATTAAAAGAAATTGTTGCTGAGTTAGAAGCTACGTATTGTGGTGTGGTGGGTGCTGAATTTACGCATATCACCGAGCTCAGCGAAATGAAATGGCTGCAGCAACGCATGGAAAGTGCGCGTGGCAGACCGGCTTATTCAGTTGCAAAAAAAATGAGCATTCTTGAGCGTTTAACTGCTGCTGAAGGCTTAGAAAAACATCTTGATAGTAAATATCCTGGCACGAAGCGTTTTGGTTTAGAAGGTGCTGAGTCATTGATTCCCATGTTAGACGGCATTATTAAACGTTGTGGAACCTATGGGGCGAAAGAGATAGTTTTAGGTATGGCTCACCGTGGTCGCCTAAATACCTTGGTGAATATTTTTGGTAAAAGCCCTGCGGATTTATTTGAAGAATTTGAAGGTAAAAAGCTCGTTGACACCTCTGGCGACGTGAAATATCACCAAGGTTTCTCATCCAACGTAATGACACCTGGTGGCGAGCTACATATGGCAATGGCGTTTAACCCATCGCATTTGGAAATTGCTTCTCCTGTAGTGGTCGGTTCTGTTAGAGCTCGTCAAGATCGCCGTAATGACAATGAAGGCAATGTGGTGGTGCCTATTTCTATCCATGGTGACGCGGCTTTTTCTGGTCAAGGTGTGGTGTTTGAAACCTTTCAAATGTCTCAAACTCGTGCTTATAAAACCGGTGGCACCGTGCATATTGTTATCAATAATCAGGTAGGTTTTACCACCAATAACCCTGAAGATGCACGCTCAACCTATTATTGTACGGATGTCGCGAAATTTGTTGGCGCGCCGATATTGCATGTTAATGGTGACGATCCAGAAGCGGTCATGTTTGTGACTCAGTTAGCGGTTGATTACCGTCACGAATTTAAGAAAGATGTGGTGATTGACCTAGTCTGTTATCGACGTCGTGGTCACAATGAAACCGATGAGCCATCATCAACACAGCCGTTGATGTATCAAGTGATCAAAAAATTAAAAACCACACGTACTCAATATGCCGCACAATTGGTGACAGAAGGTGTGTTGACTAGCGAAGTTGCGGCTACCATGGCAACTGAATATCGTGCCTCTTTGGATCGCGGCGATCATGTGGCTCACGGCTTGGTCAGTGAGCCAGATAGCACCTTATTTGTCGATTGGACACCTTATCTAGGCCATGATTGGGATGCGGAAGGTGATACACGTGTACCACTCAAAGAGTTACAGAGTCTTGCGCATAAAATGTGTGAAATCCCTGATGGCATTCAAGTGCAGCGCCAAGTCGAAAAAATTTACCAAGATAGAAATAAAATGGCGGGCGGTGCTTTACCGATTAACTGGGGTATGGCGGAAACCTTGGCTTATGCTACCTTGGTAAAAGACGGTGCTGCTGTGCGTATTACCGGGCAAGATGTCGGTCGTGGCACATTTTCTCATCGCCATGCCGTGGTTTACAATCAAAAAGATGGCAGTCCCTATGTGCCATTAGAGAACTTATTTGCAGGCCAGCCGGCATTTGAAGTCTATGACTCGCTGCTATCAGAAGAAGCCGTATTGGCTTTTGAGTATGGCTATGCTTCGACCAAGCCTAATGGTTTAGTCGTTTGGGAAGCTCAGTTTGGTGATTTTGCTAACGGCGCTCAAGTGGTTATCGATCAATTTATTACTAGTGGGGAGCATAAGTGGGGACGTTTATGTGGCCTCACTATGTTGTTACCGCATGGTTATGAAGGGCAGGGGCCAGAGCATTCGTCTGCACGTCTTGAGCGTTTTATGCAAATGTGTGCTGAGCATAATATTCAGGTGTGTATTCCCACTACACCCGCACAAATTTTCCATATCTTGCGTCGGCAGGTGATTCGTCCGATGCGTCGTCCTTTGGTGATCATGAGTCCTAAATGGATTTTACGTCACCCATTGGCGACGTCTTCGTTAGAAGATTTAGCGGAAGATGTATTCCATAACGTATTGGGTGATGATCAAGTACAGCCCGAAAAAGTAAAACGCATTGTCGTGTGTAGCGGTAAGGTTTATTACCACTTGCTTGAAGCAAGAATGGAGTCAGGGCAAGATAATGTAGCGTTGATTCGTTTGGAACAGCTGTACCCATTCCCTAAAGCAGAAGTCATGGATATATTGAAACCATTTAGTGAAGCTACATCGGTTGTATGGTGTCAAGAAGAGCCGCGTAATCAAGGGGCTTTCCGTCAAATTAAACACCGTTTAGCCGATGCCTTGTCAGAGACGCATCTAGATATCGCAGTGGGCTATGTTGGTCGTGTTTCTTCAGCGGCACCCGCGTGTGGTTATATGTCCTTGCACCTTGAAGAGCAAAAAGCGTTTATTAATGAAGCGCTAACAGTGAAGTAATCAAAGGATCAAGTGACTCTGACCCTTTGATTGCTATTTTATTTTATTGATCTATTTACAGGAATTACGATAAATGGCAAACGAAATTAAAGCACCTACATTTCCTGAATCAGTGCAAGATGGTGTGATCGCAGCATGGCATAAGAAAGCTGGTGATGTGGTCTCTCGCGATGAATTGTTAGTGGAAATTGAAACCGATAAAGTGGTATTGGAAGTCGTTGCTCCTGCCGACGGTGTATTAGGTGAACTGCTAAAAGCCGAAGGCGATACTATATTAAGTAACGAGTTATTAGCGTCAATTAATGACGTCGGTGCAGGCGTACCCAGTGCCGCTGCAGAAACGCCAAGCGCCATTACAGCAGATGCGCCGAGTGGCGTGGGTATTGATATTAAAGCGCCTACTTTTCCTGAGTCGGTGCAAGATGGCACTATCGCTACTTGGCATAAAGCGGCAGGCGAAGCGGTGTCTCGTGACGAGCTAATAGTTGAAATTGAAACTGATAAAGTGGTATTGGAAGTAGTGGCTCCCGCCGATGGTGTGATGGGCGAAATTATTAAAGGTGAAGGCGATATCATTCAGAGTGGTGAAGTCATCGCCTCTGTTGTTGAGGGCGGGGGCGAAGGTGAATCGGTAAATCCGGCAGCAGCAGCTCCTACTTCATCAGCGGCAACGCCTTCAGCTGACGCAGTGGCTAGCCCATCAGCGCGTAAATTAGCGGCTGAGAAGGGTATTGATTTGGCAACGGTTGCGGGTACAGAAAAGAACGGCTTGATTTCTAAGGCGGATGTAGAAAAAGCGGTTCTCAATCCAGTAGTAAAGACTCCTGTAGCTAAGGCTCCAGCGGGTAAACCTGCAGCTCCAGTAGTGACTGAGGGTACAGGTAATCGCATTGAAAAGCGTGTACCGATGACACGTTTACGCAAACGTATTGCAGAACGCTTATTAGAAGCGACATCAACCACTGCGATGCTGACTACATTTAATGAAGTGGATATGGGTCCAGTAATGGATTTGCGTAAAAAGTATAAAGATCTTTTTGAAAAATCAAATGATGGTGTGCGTTTAGGCTTTATGGGTTTCTTTGTTAAGGCGGCAGTTGAAGCGTTGAAAAAATTCCCAGCCATTAACGCCTCTATAGATGGTGATGATGTGGTATATCATGGCTATCATGATATAGGTGTTGCGGTGTCTACGCCAAAGGGTTTGGTTGTGCCGGTATTGCGTAATGCAGAAAATATGGGTTTGGCAACGGTAGAGTCTACCATTCGTGACTTAGGCTTACGTGGTCGTGATGGTAAATTAGGTATTGATGAAATGACCGGAGGCACGTTCACTATTACTAATGGAGGTGTATTTGGTTCATTATTATCAACACCTATTCTGAATTTACCGCAAACGGCTATTTTAGGTATGCATAAAATTCAAGAGCGCCCAATGGCGGTTAATGGAAAAGTAGAAATTCGCCCAATGATGTATTTGGCGGTTTCTTATGATCATCGTGTAGTTGACGGTAAAGAAGCGGTTCAGTTTTTAGTCGCGATAAAAGACTTGCTAGAAGACCCTGCGCGTTTTTTATTGGAAATTTAATGAATTTGAATTGGGTTTTTTCCCGATTCCACAAATAAGTTGGAAAGATATGTCTGAAAAATTTGATGTTATTGTAATTGGTTCTGGTCCTGCGGGTTACGTTGCGGCTATTCGTGCTTCACAGTTGGGTTTAAAAACGGCTTGTGTAGAAAAGTGGAGTAGTGATGATGGCAAACAAGTTGTTAATGGCGGCACTTGCTTAAATGTCGGTTGTATCCCCTCTAAAGCTTTACTGGATAGTTCTCATCATTACCATGATGCGCATGATGATTTTAAAAATCATGGTATTAGTACAGGCGAATTAAGCATTGATGTACCCGCAATGATTCAGCGTAAAGAAAAAATTGTTGCGCAAATGTCAGGTGGTATTACGGGTTTATTTCAGGCGAACAAAGTTACTTCGATATTTGGTAGTGGTAAATTGCTAGCGGGTAAGAAAGTCGAAGTGACAGATAATGCGGGTAATGTGACGGTATTTGAAGCAGATAATGTCGTTCTAGCTACGGGTTCCGTACCCATTAATATTCCTGTTGCTCCTGTTAATCCAGTAGAGAATGATATTATTGTTGACTCAACTGGCGCTCTAGAATTTCAGGCAGTGCCCAAACGCTTAGGTATTATTGGTGCCGGTGTTATTGGTCTTGAGCTAGGTAGCGTCTGGACGCGTTTAGGCTCGGAAGTAGTGTGTCTTGAAGCCATGGATAGCTTTTTAGCGATGATGGATCAGCAAATTGCGAAAGAAACGAAAAAAATATTTACTAAACAGGGTTTAGATATTCGTTTAGGTTGTCGTGTCACTGGTAGTGAGATTAAAACCAGTAAAAGTGGAGATAGCGAAGTTGAAGTCACCTATGCAAATGCACAGGGTGAAGAGCAAAAACAAACCTTTGATAAGTTGATTGTTTGTGTTGGCCGTCGTCCATTTACTGAAGGCTTACTGGCAGCAGATAGTGGCGTGAACCTTGATGAGCGTGGCTTTATTTTTGTAGATGATAACTGTGCTAGTAATGTTGCCGGTGTTTGGGCTGTTGGTGACGTGGTGCGTGGACCGATGCTTGCGCATAAAGGTTCAGAAGAAGGTGTGATCGTTGCTGAGCGTATTGCTGGTCAAAAAGCGATGATGAACTATGACACCATCCCTAATGTTATTTATACTTATCCAGAAGTGGCTTCTGTCGGTCAAACTGAAGAGCAACTGAAAGCTGCGGGAGTTGAGTATAACGTAGGTACTTTCCCATTCTTAGCTATTGGTCGAGCGGTTGCTGCAGGTTCGCAGGACGGCTTAGTGAAAATGATTGCTGATGCGAAAACCGACCGTATCTTGGGTTGCCATATTGTTGGGCCTAGTGCTTCTGATTTGGTTCAGCAGATAGTGATTGCCATGGAATTCGGGTCAACAGCTGAAGATATTGGTATGACAGTATTCGGTCATCCTACTTTCTCTGAAGCGGTAAAAGAAGCGGCTTTGGCAGTTCATGGTCATGCGATCCATATGCCGAATCGTAAAAAGCGTAAATAAATTTGTGAGACGTGAGATGTAAGACGCGAGAGGCTATTGAAACATTGGTCGCAGCTGGCCAAAGCGTCTTGCGTCTAACGTCTGACGTCTCACGTATTATAGGTACAAGCGAAGGCTTGTTTTTTTAAATACTTCCAATGATATAGACACTTAACGATATAAGAGAACACAAAAAGCGGCTATTTTTCTGTCTGACGTTGTTCCTCAATTGGTCAATAGAAGCACTATTACCTGCATTGAGCGCCTAGTCAGCCAAAAAAATATCTCGCTTTAATTGTTGTTCATTTATATCGTTAAGTGTCTATAATTTGCGGAAGAAAACAGATAACGGGAATTTTATGAATTTGCACGAGTATCAGGCTAAACAATTGTTTGCTGAATACGGTTTGCCAGTGTCTATCGGTGTTGCAGCAGCAACAACGGAAGAGGCTGTAGCAGCAACCGACACTATCGGTGGTGATAAGTGGGTAGTTAAAGCACAAGTTCACGCCGGCGGACGTGGTAAAGCGGGTGGCGTTAAGCTAGTCGACACGAAAGAAGAAGTGAAAGCTTTTGCTGATAATTGGTTAGGTAAAAACCTAGTGACTTATCAAACAGATGAAAATGGCCAGCCAGTTAGCCGTATTCTAGTGGAGACTTGTACTGATATTGCACAAGAATTGTATTTAGGTGCAGTCGTTGATCGTGCAACTCGTAGTATCGTTTTCATGGCATCTACCGAAGGTGGTGTTGAGATTGAGAAGGTAGCTGAAGAGACACCAGAAAAAATCTTAAAAGCGATTATCAACCCCTTAGTAGGCGCACAACCTTACCAGGCGCGTGAGCTAGCGTTTCAGTTAGGTTTAAACCCTACGCAAGTAAAGCAATTCACTAAAATATTTTTAGGTTTAGCGAAAATGTTTGAAGATTTCGATTTCGCACTATTAGAAATCAACCCATTAGTGATCACTGATGAAGGCAATCTTCATTGCTTAGACGGTAAAATTAATATCGATGCGAATGCATTGTACCGCCAGCCCAAAATTCGTGAAATGCACGATCCATCACAAGAAGATGAGCGTGAAGCATTAGCGGCTTCGTTTGAGCTTAACTATGTTGCACTAGATGGTAATGTAGGTTGTATGGTAAATGGTGCTGGTCTTGCGATGGGTACTATGGATATTGTGAACTTGCATGGTGGTAAGCCAGCAAACTTCCTTGACGTAGGCGGCGGAGCGACAAAAGAACGTGTTATCGAAGCGTTTAAATTGATCCTTTCTGATGATAGTGTTAAAGCGGTATTGGTTAACATTTTTGGTGGCATTGTGCGTTGTGACATGATTGCTGAAGGTATTATCGGCGCAGTTGAAGAAGTCGGTGTCCAAGTACCCGTTATTGTTCGTCTTGAAGGTACGAATGCAGAAGAAGGCAAGAAAATATTAGATGCCAGCACACTAAACCTAGTGGGCGCGACATCATTAACAGACGCAGCTGAAAAAGTAGTTGCTGCAGCGGAGGGCAAATAATGTCTATTCTAATTAACAAAGATACTAAAGTTATTTGTCAGGGTTTCACTGGTTCTAACGGTACTTTCCACTCTGAGCAAGCGATTGCCTATGGTACGCAGATGGTCGGTGGCGTAACGCCTGGTAAAGGGGGTTCAACTCATCTAGGCCTACCCGTGTTTAACACGGTTAAAGAAGCAGTAGCAGCAACCGGTGCAACGGCAACGGTGATTTATGTGCCAGCGGCATTCTGTAAAGATTCCATTATTGAAGCGGCTGATGCTGGCATAGAACTGATTATTACTATTACTGAAGGTATCCCTACTTTAGATATGTTGGTAGTGAAAGAATATGTAGATCAGAAAGGCGTGCGCATGATTGGGCCTAACTGCCCAGGTGTCATCACTCCAGGAGAATGTAAAATTGGTATTATGCCAGGCCACATTCACTTGCCAGGTAAAGTGGGCGTGGTTTCTCGTTCAGGCACATTAACTTATGAAGCGGTCAAGCAAACTACTGATTATGGTTTTGGGCAGTCAA
>JBLHJR010000020.1:0-45111 GCA_047619205.1 Candidatus Endobugula sp.
CTAGAAACGGCAGTTGAATCACGAAAGTATGCACAAGTTATCGATGCACCTAGAAAATCTTAGTGTTCACTCACGACCAATAAGGTCGCTACGCGATACTAACTTATGTTGCTAGGGAAAGTCCTATGCACACCAATAACTCCCCTAGAGGGGCCTACTTTTGGTGCACAGCTTTTTCGCGCCAACGGCCGTTTCTAGGATAATCGCACTGTAATCACTACATAAAGTTTCTTATGCTTAAGCCTTTTTCCCAAGCCTGCATTAATAATCGCGATGCGATCTTACATCAGCTGCAACGACTGTTGGTGGATAGTCAGTGGATACTGGAAGTGGGTAGTGGTACAGGGCAGCATGCGGTATATTTTTCGCATGCCCTTCCCCACCTTAATTGGCAAACTAGCGATCTTGAAGAAAACCATCAAGGTATTAATGAATGGGTAGATGAAGCACCTCACAAAAATTGCTTAAAACCTCTCGTGTTAGATGTGACCAATCCAGTATGGCCGAGTAAACAATATGATGCCGTTTTTACGGCAAATACCTTACATATTTGTTCGTGGCAACAAGTCGAGCTGTTTTTTCAGCACGCCACTCAGTCATTGAAGCCCAATGGGTATTTGATCGTTTATGGCCCCTTTAAATATGCTGGTGAATATACCAGTGAGAGCAATGCCCGCTTTGACCAGTTTTTAAAAGCGACCCATCCTGGGCGGGGTATCAGGGATATTGAAAAGTTAACTAAGCTGGCCATAGGTAATAGCTTAGCCTTGGTAGAGGATCAGGCTATGCCAGCAAACAATCGTTTATTGGTTTTTAAACAATGTTAATTCCCATGTTGGGTTTCAGCCTTAAACGGTAGTAACTGGCTAGCGTCTTGAATATAATCTTCGACTTCACGCGCTTCAACTTGTAAAAAATTTCCAATGGCATCGCTAAATTCTGCATTGGCTAGCCAATGGTTGGAGTACGTTTTAATCGGCGTAAATCCTCGTTGAATTTTATGTTCCCCTTGAGCGCCAGGATCAAAACGTTTAAGACCCTGTTGTATCGCATATTCAATGCCTTGATAATAACAGGCTTCAAAATGTAGACTGTCAAAATTTTCCTTGCAGCCCCAATAGCGCCCATAGAGCGTTTCACTATCTTTAAAGCATAAAGCCGCTGCAACCATATGTGACCCATCTTCGCGTTCAACCGCTGCTTGTATCATTACTAGGTGCTCAATCATGCCATGTGCTAATAAGGGAAAAAATTCGGCAGACAAATAGCCGATGTGACCACTACGTTTGATATAAGTCGCTCGATAGAAAAAATAAAAATCTTTCCAGTCTGCATCGCTAATGTCTCTGCCTTCTTTAATCGTGATGGAGATATTTTGCTGTTGTACTTTTTTTCGTTCCTTAATGATGTTCTTACGTTTTCTAGAGGACATACTTAATAAAAAATCATCGAAGCTTGCGTAACTTTTATTAAACCAATGATATTGATAGCCGGTGCGTTGTTGCCATGAGTTATTCGCTAGCCGCATAGAATTTTCTAGTGTAGGGAATAAACAGTGGCAAGATGAGGCATTAATACTGGCTGCCTCGTGGGTAATAGTGGCAGTAATAAAATCGAGAATGTCGTCGTTAGCCATTGTGTAATCTATTGCCCACCTTTGACCGGTAGCGGGAGTGAAGGGTATAGCATTGACGAGTTTGGGATAATATTCAATTCCGTGACGATGATAGGCTTCTGCCCATGACCAATCAAAAACATATTCTCCATAGGAGTGAGTTTTAATAAACAACGGAACAATAGCAACAAGCGACTGCTGCTGATGAATGATTAGATGATGAGGCTCCCAACCCGTTTTTTTCGTGGTGCTACCGCTTTTTTCCATTGCAGAAAAAAAACTATGGCGTAAAAAAGGGTAGTCACTACCACACAGCTTGTCCCATGATGATTGATCAATGTCGTCAATTGAAGCGATAAATTTAACAGTTAATTTATGTAAGAGCATGGCAGCGTATTTGTCAGATTAAAGGCTTATGATTTTTTTGTTGCTTGAAAGCATATCGTTTTTCAAAATTTTTATCTTGCTTAGACATATGCGCGAATAATTTTTCTATTGGCTGACTTGAGCAAGACGTTCTTTAGGGAAAATAGCAGTAAAGGTACTGCCTTGATTTATACGGCTGCTAATATTAAGGCGGGCATCATGCCTAGCTAAGATATGTTTGACAATGGCTAAGCCAAGGCCGGTACCTCCGGTTTCTATAGAGCGGCTGGAATCTACGCGATAAAATCGTTCAGTTAAACGATGTATATGACGTCGTTCGATGCCTAGCCCATGATCAATAACCTTAATGTCTAATCCGCCAGTAAAGTTATTGCTGGCCTTAACGTTAATCTGTTTATTTTCTTGAGAATATTTTACGGCATTTAATACTAGGTTGGAAAATGCACTATGCAGTTCGCGATCGTTGCCAATAATACCGATTTCTGGAGAGCATTCTAACTGAATAATATGGTGCTTGTTTCCACTGATGGTTTTAGCTTCGTCGATAACCATTTTTAATAAAGGTAATAGATGAGTGACACCCTGTTTATTATTAACATCATCAGTTTCTAATTTGGATAGCATGGTTAGATCATTAATTAACGTAGTCATGCGTGAGGCTTGTTGTTGCATTTGCTGTACGGGCTTTTTCCACTTTGCTGCCTGTTCCATACTGTCATCGAGGGTTTCGAGATAGCCAGAAATCACCGTTAATGGCGTGCGTAATTCATGGGATACATTCGCCACAAAATCTTTACGCATTTGTTCTAGTTTATATAAGCGAGTGATATCTCGAACAATGAGTAAGCCCTCACCATCGCCAAAGTGATTAAGGCGAAATTCTAAACGTTGGTCAATATTATGTGTTGCGGGCAAAACTAAGGGCAAACTATGGTCGCTAGTATTTAAGTAATGAACCCACAATGGGTTACGAATAAAATTGGTAATAGGGCTGCCAACATCGGTTTTTCTTAAATTGAGTAAATTGCGGGATGCTTTGTTTAGCCAGCTGATGGTTTGATCATTGTTTAATAAAATAACGGCATCATTAAGAGCGCCTGTCATGGTCTCAACGCGAGTGATCACCGTTTTGAGACGCTTTTTTTCTTTGCGTTGACGTTTTCTGTCGCGACTTAGGTGATCAAAAATGTTGCCCCAAATCCCACTGGCATCAGGGATGGATGCCGTCCGGCTATTGCTTAGCCAGCGCTCTAATTGGCGCACCTGAAATAAGCTCCAAATGATATAGACAATAGCGCCTAATAATAGGCTAAACAATAGCTCGCCGGAGATTAACCCAATAAACAGGCAGGCAATAGTAATATAAAATAATCGCTGGATTTCTAGGTCAAAATCGTTACGCAAAATAAAGCCTATTGCTTACGGGTAATAGTAGTAGGCCTACTCTATAGGAGTAAGGCCGAACAGTATAACGGAGATTTTAAAATTAGTAAGATTTGTTCAGAAATTTCCGAAGGATATTGTTCCATTGAATTCTAGCTATTAGCGGCGAGTTTTACTGAAAAACGGTAACCAGCCCCGCGCACGGTTTGAATAAATTTATCATGACCGTTGAGAGCCTTACGTAATCGACGAATGTGCACATCTACCGTACGTTCTTCTACATAGACATTACCACCCCATACGTGATCCAATAATTGCCCACGGCTATACACACGGTCTTGGTGATTGAGAAAAAATTCAAGTAAGCGGTATTCTGTAGGGCCCATTTGTAATACTTGTCCATCAATGGTGACTACATGGCCAACAGGATCCATGCGTAGCCCCTCTACTTCAATGGTCTTAGACAGGGTGACACTTTCGGTTCTGCGTAAAATAGCTTTTAGGCGCGCAATTAATTCACGAGGAGAAAATGGTTTGGTAATATAATCGTCAGCACCGACCTCTAAGCCTTGTATTTTATTATCCTCTTCACTTTTTGCGGTAAGCATCACAATGGGGATAGAGGCTGTTAATTCCTCTTTTTTAAGGCGGCGCGCAAATTCAACGCCACTGGTGTTGGGCAGCATCCAGTCTAATAAAATTAAATTCGGTTTTTCATCAATAATTAGGCTGTGGGCTTGTTGGGTGTCGGCTGCTTCTAGACACCTATAACCGGCCATTTCTAACGCGATACGTAGCATATCGCGGATGGCAGTTTCATCATCAACAATTAAAATGGTTTTATCTTGGTTCATGGTATCCATCACTATGTTACCCGCTACGCGATTTTTAATGCAAGCTTAAAGTCTAGCCTAGTATTAAATAGTGTAAAGGTTACAGTTTTGTGACTGCTGTTTGTTTTGCTTAAGGGGATAAAAAGTGTATCGCAATCCCGATAAATACCCATAAACCTACCCAGTGGTTGTTCATAAATGCTTGGAGGCAGGCCGCGGGTTGACGGTAACGAATAAGCCATTGTTGGTAAGCCATAAATAGTGCGGCAATACTAAGGCAAATAAAATACACCGAGCCTAATTCAAATCGATTGCCCACCATTATCCAGCCAACGAGTGTCAGCAACTGAATACTGGCAATGATGATGCGATCATTTTCTGCGAATAAAATAGCGGTCGATTTTACACCAATTTGTTTGTCGTACTCTCGATCGGCCATGCCATAAAAGGTATCGTAAGACACTGTCCATAATACGTTGGTGATATATAGCACCCATAGAGCCGGGTCGAGTTCGCCGGTTTGTGCGGCGAATGCCATGGGAATGCTCATTGAGAATGCAGCCCCTAGAACGACTTGGGGTAAATGGGTGTGGCGTTTCATAAAGGGGTAACAGAAGGCTAGTGCTACCGCGATTAACGATAGGTAAATGGTGAGCGTGTTGGTTAATAAGACCAGCATAAAGGCGCAGAGAGCTAAACCTAGAAATAAACCTAGAGCTGCTTTTATGGTAACGCTTCCGGTGACGAGAGGGCGAGTTTGTGTACGCTGTACGCGCCCATCAATGTTCCGGTCAGCAATATCATTAATGACACAGCCGGCAGCACGCATGACTATCACCCCTAGGGTGAAAATGATGAGAAGGTTCCAGTCAGGCATCCCTTTAGCGGCTAGCCATAACGCCCAATAAGTTGGCCAGAGCAATAATAAAATACCAATGGGGTGGTGGAAGCGCATAAGCTCCCAATAGTGTCGTAGCGTGGAAAATGGAATGCGCATAATAATTGTTGTTGTTTGGCTTTCATTATGGGTAAATGGGAGCCCAGTGTACCCAATGATGCTCTGTTAGGGTAGTTTTACACGCAGCTGGAGCGTAAAAAGAGGATAAGTTACAGTATAGAAAAACTCGCTTTATGAGTAACTAAATCAATTGTAAGCCGTTTTTTCCCGTATCTAATTCAAATTTTTTGGTATATTATTGAGTATTGATTAATTCTAATAACATTTAATGCTTAAAAAATAACTGCCAAGTTACTATTAAGTGGTCCAGCATGTAACTAAAAGGAACTCTCGATGAAACTATCAACTTTCGCTGCATTAACAGCGGCGACTATTTTATTAACTGCCTGTGGTGGTGAAAAAGTAGAAACAACGGCTGCGCCAGCACCAGCTGAAATAGCTTCTCCAATAGAAACTCTGGATCAACGTCTGAGTTATATCGTGGGTGAAAATATGGCAGCACAATTTAAACGAGACGGTATCGTGCTTGATGTGGAGGCGTTGTCATTGGCAGTTGAAGATACGCAAGCAGGTAAAGATAGTCGTTTATCAGAAGAAGACAAACGTAACACGATTGCTGAAATACAGAAGCGCGGTCAAGAAAAACAAAACGCTGAGTTAGATGCAGTAGCCGCTAAAAACAAAGCCGAGGGTGAAGCCTACCTTGCTGAAAGCGCCATGAAAGACGGCGTAGTAACGACGGCAAGTGGTCTTCAGTATAAAGAAGTGACGGCCGGTGAAGGTGAAACGCCAGCAGCTGAAGATACCGTTACGGTTCATTATAAGGGTACGTTGATTGACGGTACGGTATTCGATAGCTCTTATGACCGTGGTCAGCCAGCGACATTCCCTGTTAACGGAGTGATTCCTGGTTGGATTGAAGCGTTACAGTTAATGAATGTGGGCGATAAATTTGCACTAGTGATCCCCTCTGATTTAGCTTATGGCCCCGGTGGTACAGGCCCAGTTATTGGCCCTAATTCCACGCTTATTTTTGAAGTGGAATTGCTTGAAATCGCTAAAGCTGAGAAAGCTGAAGCAACAAAATAATCTTATAGTATGAAAATTAGACGCTGCATATAAAGGTATTGTCTGAGATAGTTATTCAAAAACGCCCTCAATTGAGGGCGTTTTTGTTAGTGTTTGGAGTTAACGATGACTCTAAAAGGTGCACAAAGCCATCTGAGGACATTGACCAGTAGCGTTGAGTGTTGCGGTCAAAGGCCACATCAATAACCGCTGCTGCGGTAGGCTGCCATTGGTTGCGTTTAGGCAGTGTCCACTGGTCGATTAATGCGAGTGATTCTAGCTCGCGCAATTCTACATTTCGATTGGGGTAGCCTAATAATAGATAGCGCCCGTTAGGGCTGAATGCTGCTGCAGTAATGCGTAAGCCACGTTTAATATGTTCTTTTTTTAAATTAATGGAGCCTAGGCTGGTTTGTTTAGTAACATTCCAAAGCTCGACGCGATCATATTTTGCTGCTGTTAGGGCGTAGCGGCCATCGCGGCTGAGTTTCACCATTTGTACATCTTCGTCATGTTGCACAGTAAACAGACGCTTGCCGTCGCTAAGTTGCCATATAGTGGCAGTGTGGTCCTCGGATCCGGTAATAGCGAGACTATTATCATCACTGATATCAACACTGAGGACTCGTCCAGTGTGATTGAATGTACGAGTAATGCCGCCTTTGACGGCATCAAACATGACCGCGGAATGATTGGCTAGACCTAACAGGGCATATTGCCCGCCAGTGGTGAGCTTGCTGTCCAAAATTTCTGCAGGAGATGCCCAGAACCGAGAGGCCACACCTGTCTTCATATCCCACAATACAATAGTAGAAGCGTCTGTGGTCAGTGCGCGGACGTTATTATTATCAATATCCGCAGAAATAATAATCCGCTCGTCATCGGCTCTACTGTGATTCCATTTGTATACACGTTCACCATCGACAATGCGCCACAAGCTGCCACCATCAAAAATAGAGCCGATTACGGCAAATTGACCATCTGTTGATAACGCGCCGCCATTAATGCCTTTTCGAGCAAGCTCAGTAGATGCCGATGGTAATTGTTGTTCGCCACAGGACACAATTACTACGAGTATAAGAGCAGAGAGGCTATAGCGAAAAAGCGAGTGGATAGTGAGGATTAACGTGTTGATTAAAGCGCCTCCTGTATAAATGTGACTACTTTAAGCTTAGTCGATATTTATGCAGGGGGAGACTAAAAAAGCACAAAAGTAGCGCTTAAATTAGGCCGCTATAGCTTAAGCCACCATGTCTTTATGAGAAGTATGTAAAACTTCAATCATTTGATCTTCCGCAGAAAATCGAGGCTCTAAGCCTTGCCCCATAATGGATAAGTCGCAAGACAATTCGCCGAGGTCGTCGGTCTCTTGATATTTATCATTAAAATCGAGTAGAGTTTCTGTGGTTTTATCAATGGTTTGATAGAGTTCTGCGGCTTGTCTAAGCGCGGGTTTATCACCAAAATCTTTGCCCTCTTTAATAAGTTGGTCATAGATTTCAAAGTGACCAGCTGAAACATAATCTACAAGAATTTGGCAGAGTTTTTTTAGGTTATCCCGATGTTCTGCATTGTCTTCATCAAACGCCTTAATGTTAGACAGGGCACAATAACTGACTAATAACTGCTGTCGCTCGTGGAGCCAGCGGTCAATAATATCGTTTACTCCACCCCAACGTTCTTTGGCGGATTGGCAATTCTCTAACATGGTCAACTCCTAGTACTGCTTATATGAATTTTTATTAAATCGTTTGTTCAGTTGTCACGCAATACCTAGTATATACACGTTACTTGCGACAGTAGTGTAAAAGTAGAAGAGATTAGCAATATTTGCAAGTTTTCCTCTATATTTTATCTCTCTACCAATTCAATTTTTGCGCTTATTTTTTACCCGATCGACATAAGACGAGACAAAGTATGATCCCGTTAAGGCTAAAAAGCCCGATGAATGCGACTAAAGTCCACCCTGGAACAGTTAAACCTAACAGTGACCATACCGTGGCGGCACAATTGCCATCGCCTTGCAATAAAACCGATAAGGCCTCAAGTAACGGAACGTTTTCTATTAGGTAGCTCAGGCTGGGACCACATGCTGGTATTAGGTCTGCCGGTAAACTTTGCAGCCAGAGATGTCGACTTGAAAACCCACCGCCTATAATAGCGAGAATCATGCCTGCAATGGGGTAAAGGATGGCGCCAGTGCGAGTGGTGGCTTTATGTAGCCATGCCGCCAGCGCTACAAGGCCTATAGAGATGATAAATACACGTTGGGTCATGCACAGGGCACAGGGGATTAAGTCCATCTGATATTGCATATACAAGGCAATAACAATCAATAAGCTACAGCCAAGCCATAAGCTTAAGTAACCATAGCGACGGATATAGGGGTGGATATTATGGAGAGGCACAGTATTTCCTTGCAAATGAATAAGTGAAAAAATGTAGGTTACGCGCTTAATTCTTTACTGGCAAATATTTCAGAGCATCTATACTAATACTAGTATATTACTTTTTTTTTGGAGGTGAATTAATGCGCAATGGCTTATCGGTACTGGTGATGATAGTGCTCTGTGGCTTAAGTGCTTATGGTTTAACAGTGGCAGCCGCTGAGGAGACAGTGGAAGAGGAAAAGTCTGAAGAGCAAGCTGAGGGTGATGAGCCTGGTATTTTATCCAGACCGATCTATGTTGCCATTAAGCCCGCGTTCATAGTGAATTATGGTGGTGTAGGCAAACTAAAGTATCTAAAGTTAGAAATCTCCCTGCGGGTTGCAGACCTTAGCGCTTCTAATGCTGCGCGTCACCATATGCCATTATTGCGTGACCATTTAGTCACTTTATTTAGTCGACAAACGGATGAAGATATTGATACTCGTGATGCCAAAGAGCAGTTGCGTTTAGCTGCCTTGGCGGGCGTGCAAAAGGTGTTGATGGATGAGGATGGGGAGCAAGGAGTTACTAATCTTTTCTTTAGCCATTTTATTGTGCAGCGTTAAGCGCAAAAACTACGCTGCGTGGATAGGTCAAATAGGACCTTTGAGTAATGAATTATCGTGTGCCTGTAGGCTGTGGAGAAGCGTTAGTAGATAAAAGCTCAACTAACTGTTCAAATGGCACCGGCTTACAAAAGAAAAACCCTTGGTATTGATAACAACCCATTTCAATCAAGCAATCTAATTCAGCTTGTGTTTCTACGCCTTCAGCAATAATTTCCATATTTAAATTTCGTCCTAGATCAATAATAAGCTGCACGATAGAGTGATTGTCCTTGTCAGTATCGAGATCCTTAACGAAAGCGCGATCAATTTTAATGACGCTGGCAGGGAGTTTTTTAAGGTAAGCCAAGGATGAATAGCCCGTGCCAAAATCGTCGATAGAGCATTGAATGTGTTTTTCTTTTAGGGTTTGCAAGAAACCAATGGCGCTTTCTATATTCCCCATCATAATACCTTCGGTAATTTCGATAGCGAAGTGTTTAGGGTTGATCTTATGTTTATTAACCGCATCCACTATGTTGTCTACAAAGTCAGGCTTAGCAATATGTTTGGCGCTAATATTAATCGAAGTTTTTTTAAAGCTTGCAGGGGGAGATAGTTTTTCTAGTTCACGAATGTCGTGGCAGGCCTGATTTAACACCCATTCGCTAATATGGATGATCAGGTCACTCTGTTCTGCAATCGGAATATAAATCGCAGGTGATTCATAACCGCGCTCAGGGTTGTTCCAGCGTAATAAAGCTTCCGTGCCAATGATATTGCCGAGATGGTTGTACTGAGGTTGGTAGTGAAGTTCAAATTCATCGCGTTGAAGCGCACGCTTTAGCTCAACCTCATAGTTTATCTTTGTGTTAAGACGGTCGGACATGGCGGAGTCATACCTTAAACCGCCAATAGTGCTCGAACGCTTAGCTTCATACATAGCTAGGTCTGCATTTTTTATCAATTGTTCGGAAGAACAGTCGCTGGAAGAAAAAATATCATAGCCAAAGCAGCATGAAAGGCTATAATTACTACCGTTAATAAGAAAGGTTTTTTTAATGGCGGCGGATATTTTTTTTATGGTGTCCAGTATTTTATTTTCTACTTCGTCTTCATTGCTTGCATGCAGGAGAACAATAAATTCATCGCCTCCAAATCGGGCTAAAAAATATTCTTTTCGAGTAGCTTTTTGCAATCGGTAAGCAACTTCAGTGAGCACCTCATCACCAATATTGTGCCCCATAAGATCATTTATATTTTTGAATTCATTCAAATCAATAAATATTACTGCTCCGCATAAGCCATTATTTGGACACTTTTTTATCGCTTTATTGATTTTTTTAGTAATGGCCCGACGATTATAAAGACCAGTAAGTTCATCGTGATTTGCTTGATAGAGTATCTGCTGCTCGGCAGATTTTCTAGCGCCTATTTCTCGAATGAGTCGCTCTCTGTTGATGGCAGAGTTGCAGCTCAACGATAAGCGATTAAATACCGGTGTTAGCCTACCACGTAACGTATCGTTCAAGTCATTGTGCGACTCTATTATTAGCACACCATAATTTTTTATGCTTAAACAATATTGGTTTACATCTCCGTGCTGAGATTCTTTATAAACCTCATTTGAGTTAATAAACTCGATAGCTTCATTCAGTAAAAGCGTGTCCTCAGAAAAGCAATCGCCATCCTTTTGGCTGGGGAGACTAGTGTAGTGAAGTAAGTGATTGTTCTTGGAATCATCAATGTGTGACGGATGATTGGCCTTATCGTGAAAAAGGTAAATGTGTGAGCTGATAAGGTTTAAGCGTGGATTACACACACGTAAAAATTGCCGCAACATTTTCTTTAGCTCAGGGGATTCACTGAGAGAAAACATGAGTTCATATTGAGCGGACATTATTTGTAGTGCTTCATTCATTCTTTATAGGCTCGAGTCACTATTGAAGTGAAAATATTATAACATTCCGATTACAGTAGATTTATTGAGAAAATCTACTGAGCCATATTGACTATTCGTGATCTCCCCTAAAGATAAAGCGCCCACCATAGGTAATCCTGCGTGTGTTTTTTGTAATGATTCAAGTTCCAACGAAAAATCATCTTGTAAGTATAAAATCCGGCTAATACAATCAAATAAAACCAATAAATTTGAACCTTCAAAGCCCACGAAGGTGTCCGCGACTAGCTTAGATGATTGCAGTAATTGTTCTTGATCACCTTTCAATAAGTGAATAGCGGCATTAATGGGCACATTGCCTACACACTCTAAAAACTGTAGGTCAGTAGTAATGGGGTCTCTAACCAATATCTCACCATTAATGTTGACAATGCCCAGTGGAAAGTTTTTTGCGATGTCAAAAAAATTATCTTGGTTTATTTTTTCACCGCTAAGTTTTTCAATACAGCTTTGGTAAACTTCGAAAGCGGGCTGGTAGTCGAGGGTATCGATACGATGCCCTTCAGCACCCGTTACGAGGTAAGGGCCGTCGCAGACCTCCCAGCCATGACCAATATTGCGTGATAGCGTTCCGGGTATTGCAACAACCTGCGCTGCATCGTGAATAAGGCCTGTGTTGGTATAAATACAGGGCTTGGGTATAAACTCCAATGAGCCTGCGCCGCCGCCAATAACGGTAATGCCAGAGCCCATATATTCATAAAAATAGTCGATAAAGTCCTCGTTGGCACCGCATAAAGCGTCTGCAAACATAATAAAGTTTTTGTGCTGGGCAATATTACCGCTATGTCGTTCTATATATTCTTCAAGGTCCTGAGTATCTCGGCTGAGGTCAATGTAGTTGCAAATTTCGACGTCAAAGGGGAAACCGACAATAATTGCCCCGCTAGTAAAGATATCACCATTGTTGACCACCTGGGGGAAGATTCCGCCACAGACCTTTACTGAGCATGCCGTTAATATCTGTTTAATAGACGCTTCATTGTAGCCATTATCACTGCAGCTCATAATCATAACGCTAACGACATGGCCTTTGCTGACATGGTCCAATCCAGACCTAAACTCCTGTATGTCCGTGCTATGGGTAGACCAAATGATGGGCTGTGACGCGTGCATAAATAATCAACTCTAAAGCAGTACAGCCCGCATTGTAGACGACTGACTAGGGGTTATATTAATGAGCCTCCTAGCGCAGACTTGATTGGAGGCTTCTTAATCAGTGTAGACGAAAAATATAAAAAAAATACTTTTGTGACGTGTGCTTAGCATTTTTTTACGGGGGACAGTGGGTTGTCACTTGAATACACGTAATTAGCGAGAAAACCTGTTTTTTGAACTAAAAAACAGAAATATATAAGCGAAAAGTGATACGCATCAGTGGTTTTAAGTGGGTTTTTTTTGTAGCGTGTTGTTTGATAAAGAATGTCATGCCCTAGGAGCCTGTCGGACTTAACCGTTCGTAGCGAGGGAAAGCAGGAATTAGTCAGTTTTTGCAGTCGATTAAGGCGAATAGTCGCTCTATTTAACGAAATTGACCGTGAAAAATGGCTGGTTCCTGCTTTTCCGCAGTAGAACAGTGTTAAGTCCGACAGGCTCCTAGGCGCCTTTCGGACTTAGGGTGTCGTAGCGAAGCAGTGAGAAATCGAGGAAATGCACCGATTTCCCGCTGCCGCAGTAGATTCGTACTTAGTCCGACAGCCTCCTAGTGCTGCAGCTGTAATAGTGCATCCTTTAAAAACTCTATTTTAAATGATTTTTCTAAGAACTTCTCTACGCAAGCGTATTCGAGCGCTTTGTTGATATCTGACTCTTGGTTAGACGAAGTTAACATAAATACCTTAATGGCCTTTTTGTTAAGTAGCGACTGGTTGGCTTCAAGGAATTCGTAACCGTTCATTCTTGGCATGTTGATGTCTAAAAAAATAATATCTGGGGAAATGTCATCCTTAATAAGCATTTCTTGAGCCTGTTCACCATCGTAAGCTTTAAATATTTTCATTTGTGGGTAAGACTCTTCGACAATAATGTGAAACAAAAATTGATCCGCTTCGCTATCATCTACAACAAGAATACTGGTTTCTTTCATGGCTATATCATACCTATTAGACAGAAACTGTTAGTGTGAAAATAGAACCGTTACTTGTGTCATTAACACTGATTCTAGACTCGGTAGTAATAGTCGTGCTTTTTAATGATGTCTAGACATGGTCGTCGGCATTTTTTGTGGTCGATGTTAGAACATCTTCATGCTTTTTGCAGCCGTTCATGTGTGCCAGGCTCAATATCTACTTCCGCTATTGCCATGTGATACCTGTTTTGTAGGCTAACTTTCCAAGTGTAGCAGAGAATAAGAACATAGCTGTTTGTGCCGAAAGGAAATTAGACATGCGATAAGCTTATTTTTTAATAGGCATTAGGCACAATTATAGAAACTATATGTGGAGAAGGATATATCTTAATATCAATGACTTAAGCTTTTTTCCGGTCAGATAATATCTGTATTTAATACCGGTGGCTGTAGTCGGTGCTATTCGGCGCCAGCCAATTCAGAGGATTTAGTACATTGGTACTGCGAATAGTAATCCGCTAGGTAATTTGCAAAATTCATCGTATCACTCTTATCCATAAGCTGTTGTTGAGCCAAAGATTCGCTAGCCAGTGTTTGATAATGCGCTAACTGCTCACCGAGAGGGTAGTCGTTAAAGTAAGCTTGGTGTTGTTGTGACATATTAGCAGCAAATCGATAGAAGGTGATCTGTTGCTCCGCCATATCAGCTAAAACACGTGCGGATGGAGTTAAACTGGCGTCAGTGAGTTTTCCACGCTCTTTGACCACGCTTTGTTGGTGGATGCCTTGTTGCTGAGGACGGGCCCCGTTAGCTTGGTCTAACACCTTAGCAACGCTCTCTAGTGACTGCATTAGCTCTTGACCCCATTCACGCATGGGTCGTTCTTGGCCATTGTGCTTGAGTGTTAGTGTCGGATCTCGCCCATCATAGACCATGCGTGTTTGGTTTTCTTGTATGTCATTATTTTCCTTATTGTCGGAAGCTGGGCTATCAGAGAGTAAGCAATAGAGTAAAAAGGTGTCCATGAAGTGCATTTGCTGTTCGTTAATGCCAATCGCGTCATAGGGGTTTAAGTCTAGGCAGCGTACCTCTATATACTCGATACCTCCGTCAGCCAGAGCGGAGAGTGCAGTCTGCCCTCTTTTTACCGTACGTTTGGGACGAATAACACTATAAAATTCATTCTCTATTTGCAGTAAGCTGTCATTGAGCTGCTGATAATTCCCGAGATTATCTTTAATGCCAAAAGCGGCATATTCAGGGTGAGTTTGGGTGATGGCACAGCATAGGGTTTTGATATAACTATCTAGACAGTTATAAGTAATCACTAGGGAGTCTTGTGCATTGCTTTGATAGCCAAGGTCACCCATGCGTAAAGAAGTCGCAAAGGGTGTGTGCAAGCTATGACCATTGCCCGCAAAGGGGATTAGGCGATGTTCTTGGTTGCGAATAAAGCTTTTACAGACACCAGGCGATGCGCCAAATAAATACAGTAATAGCCAGTAATAACGGCGGAAATTACGTATTAGGCGAAAGTACCCTTGGGTCTTAAAGTCTTTCAGGCTGAGAGGACTTTTTTCTTGCGCCATCAACTGTTGCCAGAGTGAATCGGCAACAGAAAAATTATAATGAATGCCCGCGATGGTTTGCATTGAGCGTCCGTAACGGTGTCCTAGCCCCATTCGATAAGCAGATTTCATTGTGCCGCTATTGGAATTGCCGAATTGAGCAATAGGAATATGCTTATCTTCACCTAACATACAGGGCATGCTAGTGACCCACAGCCGTTCATCGCCGATATGTTGATAGGTGTAGGCATGTAACTCACGAAGCTGCTGCAAGCTATCTTTACTGTTAGTGCAGGGCGCAGTAATGAATTCTAGCAAGGCCTCACTGTAATCTGTAGTGATATGGGGGTGTGTTAAGGCTGAACCTAGCGCCTCTGGGTGTGGCGTCATGGAGAGCGTGCCATTGGGGGTGATGCGCAGACTTTCTTTCTCAATACCACGGGTCAGATGATGGATGCCTGCGTAATTAGTCTGCGCGGCAATAGCATGTAAGTTGTTTAGCAGATCGGACAAGCGGCGTACTCCTTAAAGACAGTCATTATATCTTACAGCACCAAATAGATGATTAGACATTTGTACTGGTAGTTTCGGGCGCTACTTCCGCTAAATGCGCTAAATCACCTTTGTTTTCTCCATCACTTGTGTCGCTGGTAGGTGTATTCTTGGGCAGTGGGGGTGGTAAATCGCTGTCAGGGATGAGTGGCTGGTTTTTTCCGTTTGAGGGGTATTCGTTAATGCTAATGCGTAATTCTACATTTTGAGAATTAGTTTCAAACAGCATATTAACCGCTTCGTCTTTACGAGTGGTGCGAAATAATAGGCGGGGTTCCTGTCCGTCGCCCCACTCTTTGTGGCCGTCAGGGCTGTTTTTTTTCAGAAAGTAACCCTGTTGGTTTTGAAGAATGTAAAAATTGCCCATGGAAGTGTGAAGCTCCTAAAAGTGTTTGATCTAGAAACGGTAGTTGGCGCGAAAAAGCTGTGCGAGTTATGGGTGTGCATAGGACTTTCCTTTGCAACATAAGTTAGTAGCGCGTAGCGACCTTATTGGTCATGAGCGAAGACTAAAGTTTTCTAGGTGCATGAACTCGTGCAGACTTTCGTGATTCAGCTGCCGTATCTAGGTTTAATGCTAAATAATAAAAGGCGACTATTCTAACGCAATTATACTGATGTGGTGATGAGTTTTATGCCATTGTCGTTATCCAATGGAAGTTTTTAGGGCGATATGGTGATTGAATACCAGCTAGAGATAGAAGTGGTTCACTATTAGCGCATGTTATTTAAGGTCTGCGGATACATACTAGGGTGGTATATGGGATAATCAGCACAATATCGCATCCAACCTATTAGCGAGACAATGGCAATATGGCTTAACATCATGTGTAAATAACAAAAAATACAATAAAAGTAACGAGTTCATAAGCTAGTGCTTATATCAATAGCTAGGTAAACTGCCTACAGAGTAATTTTAGGTCATAGAATACGATGATGTTAAGTCACCATAGCAAAGGGTTGAAATGGCAGCTAGGCAATACCTCGCTGCTGTTATTGATAAAAATAATGATTGCCGTGTTATTGGTAGCGTGGCTTGCCAACTCTATGTTGCAGTTAGTGCAAATGTCATCGCCTGCAACTGAAGTCGTGCTGGCCGAAGAAGCTCAAGTGAATAACAGTGATGACGTTCCCCCACGACCGCCAGTAGATATGGCGGTGCTAAAGGCGATTCCGTTGTTCGGCGAATTAGTGGTGAATCAAGCGCCGTTGGAAGTAGAGCCTGAACAGCAGGAAGAAGACATTGTAGAGACTACACTAAATGTAGTGTTAAAAGGTCTATTTACGTCGACGAATAGCGAGCTTGGCCAAGCGATCATCTCTAAGGGCAATAAAGACCAGCTATACCAGGTAGGTGAAAGTATCGAAGGTTTATCGAAGGTGAAGTTACTAGAAGTGTTTGCGGATCGAGTGAAGCTAGATAATCGTGGCACTGCTGAAGTGTTATATCTCTATGCTGAGGGAGAGCGTTTAGTGTCATCGAATGGTGGTGGTGATTTAGCAAACCAAAACTCTAGTTTTGTTGAGAATGAAATAAATCAGGCAAAAGGAACTGAGTGGAATTATTCATTGCCTGCTAAGAAAACTAAAAAACTCAATGAAATTATGCGGGTAGTACGTGAGCGGGACAAGGCCACGGGTGAGATGTTGGGGTTTCGCGTATTGCCGGGTAGAGACCGCGAGAGTTTTGAGCGTTCAGGTCTTCAGATCAATGATGTAATTACTTCAATAGATGGCGATAAGTTAACCGATTTACGCTCGGCGATGAGCATCTATCGTAACAAGCGCGAAGCCACACAGGTGTCGTTATTAATTAGTCGAGATGGTAGTGTGATTAGTCTGGATATTAACCTCAATGAACTGAGCCTACGATAGCGCTCAAACGTTATTTTTTATTGATCTAAACAATGGAATCCTTGAAGTGAAAACTTTTTTACAGCTTATGCCTATCGCTATCATCAGTATTTCTCTGCTAGGTTTGCCTACCCTTGCTAGCGCAGAAGCAGAACAGGTTGCTAAAGCGGAGGCACCGTTACAGTCAAAACAAGAACAAAAATGGCAAATAAATTTCAAAGATTCTGATATTCAGGAAGTGATTAAGTTTGTAGCCGATGTGACGGGTAAAACGGTGATTATCGACCCCAGAGTAAAAGGCAAAGTAAAGGTTATTTCTGCTAATTCCTTAACCGAGCGAGAATTGTATGACCTATTTCTCTCGGTATTAGAAACCCAAGGTTTTACCGCCATTGAAGTGGGTAATATCGTGAGGGTGATACCGCGTAAAGATGCAAGAACCTCCGCCGTGCCAGTGGATAATCAGCCTAACTTTGGTACTGACGCTTATATTACTCAAGTCATTCAACTATATAATGTATCAGCCTCGAAGGTTCTACCAGTGCTGCGACCTTTAGCGCCTCAGCATGCACACCTGGCCGCTTACGAGCCAAGTAATGCGATTATCATTTCAGATACAGTGGCGAATATTGCGCGCTTACGAGATATTATTCAACGCATCGATAGAGCGGGTGTGGCAGAAACGGATGTAGTTGCACTGCAATACGCGCAAGCCAGCGATATGGCGACTATGTTGCAGCAGCTAAGTAAAAGTGAAAAAGACACACCACAAAACACCCGTGCAGTCATCGTTGCCGACCAGCGCAGTAATAGTATTTTAGTGACTGGGGATGAAGTGAGGCGTAAGCAAGTGCGTGAGTTAATTACTCGCTTGGATGTTTCACAGCCTCAATCAGGTAATGTTCGAGTCATTTACCTAGAATATGCGGATGCAGAAGAAGTTGCGACGGTATTGGCGAAAGTGGTTTCAAGTATTTCGAAGCTTGAAACTGAGGGGGCTAAAAAAGGCGTGCAGCCATCGGCGGCGAATGCATCAGTAGAAGCGGATCCGGCAACGAATTCCTTGCTCATCACTGCCGATGCAGACACTATGGAATCACTTTTGTCGGTGGTTAAGCGCTTGGACATTCGTCGTGCTCAAGTATTAGTAGAGGCTATTATTGTAGAAGTTAACGAGAAGTTGGATCGAAATTTAGGTGTTGAGTGGGCCGCTTACAAGCAAAATAATGGTTTTATTACTTCGCGAGGCTCGAGTGCACTGGCATCATTAATTACGGGTGTTCAAGGGGCGGATGTGGGTGGTGTGCCTAATTCTACAGGGCAAGCTATTGGTCTTTTGGGCACTAATGCTAGCGGCATTAATTTTGCTGGACTGATTAACTTTCTTCAAAGTAGTACAGATGCCAATGTATTATCAACGCCTAGCCTATTAACGACGGACAATAGTGAAGCTGAAATTTCTATCGGACAAAATGTGCCCTTTGTGACCGGTTCATTCACCACGACAAGCGGTGATTCGACAGACCCTTTCCAAACCATTGAGCGTCAGGACGTGGGTATCTCCTTAAAAGTGACACCTCAGATTAACGAGGGCGACACGGTGATTTTGAAGATTGAGCAAGAAGTGTCGAGTATTTCTGAATCTACGCAGGCATCGGATGTTATTACCAACGAACGTAAAATATCCACCAAAGTGATTGCGCAAGATGGCGAGACCATTATTTTAGGTGGTTTAATTAGTGATCAGATTGATCAGTCAGAAGATAAAGTGCCTTTCTTGGGTGATATTCCATTAATCGGTGGCTTGTTCAGGAATGATGTCACGAAGATAACCAAACAAAATTTAATGGTTTTTTTACGCGCCACCATCATTCGCGACAATGAAGCCATGGCAGGGGCAACGGGTGAAAAATATCGCTATATTCGTGATCAGCAACTTAAAGCTAAAGCTAGTGCGAGTTATTTATTAGATGAAAAAATACTGCCCTTATTACCCGTTTGGGATGAGGGTTTGTCAAGTGCACTTGATAAGCCATAACTAGCTAAGGTGTTAAACAAGGGATGCAAGGTATGACCGCAGCAGAGCGACCGATAGCGCTACCGTTTAGTTTTGCTGATCAGCATGGCGTGATGCTGGATGGCGATAGTGTTTATTATTATCAAGATTTAGCGGTGCCTGTGTTATTGGAATTACAGCGGGTATTAGGTTCTTGTTTTTCTCTCAAAAAAATTGACGAAAGCACCTTTAAAAAACAATTAACCCAACAATATCAAACGGTCGATGGTGCAGCCCAGCGGGCCGCAGATGATCTCGATGCAGAGATGGATTTGAGTCAGCTGGCCAATGACCTGCAGCAACAAACCGATTTGTTGGCCGGTAATGATGATGCGCCGGTGATTCGTTTAATTAATGCTATTTTATCTGAAGCGGTAAAAGAAAAAGCTTCTGATATTCATATTGAGCCTTATGAAGATCGCGTCGCTATTCGTTTTCGTTCGGATGGTGTACTCAATGAAATGCTATCACCCAAAGCAGAATTAGCATCGGTGCTGGTGTCGCGTTTAAAAGTCATGGCGAAACTGGATATTGCAGAAAAACGCTTGCCTCAAGATGGCCGAATTTCAGTGCGCATTGCGGGGCATAGTGTGGATATCCGTATGTCGACCATGCCTTCTGCCTATGGCGAACGAGTAGTGTTACGTTTGTTAGATCAAGCATCAGGCCAGTTGCAGTTAACGCAGTTATCTATGCCTAGTCATGTGCATCAAACCTTTGACGATAGTTTAAGTCGACCTCACGGTATTATTCTGGTGACAGGACCAACAGGTTCAGGTAAAACCACGACGCTTTATGCGGGCATAACACATATCAATGATCGCAGTCGCAATATTTTAACCATCGAAGATCCAGTGGAATATTTGTTACCTGGCATTGGGCAAACTCAAGTCAACACTAAAGTTGACATGACTTTCGCTCGAGGCCTACGCGCTATTTTACGACAAGATCCAGATGTGGTGATGATCGGTGAAATTCGTGATCAAGAAACGGCTTCTATTGCGGTACAGGCAAGTCTAACGGGTCACTTAGTGCTATCGACCTTACACACTAATACGGCTATTGGCGCGATTACGCGCTTAAAAGATATGGGCATTGAACCCTTTTTACTGTCGTCCAGCTTAGAAATGGTCATGGCTCAGCGTCTGGTGCGGGTACTATGTCAACATTGCCGCCAGCCTCATACGCCGACACTTAGTGAGTGTTCACGTTTATCTATCTCTGTGGAAGATAATATTTTTCAGGCGAAAGGTTGTGATCAATGTAAGCATACGGGGTATCGTGGACGTACGGCTATTTATGAATTGATCCCTATCGATAGCGAGTTACGACAGTTAATACATGAAGGTGCGGGTGAGCACACTATGTTGAAGTATGCTCGACAAACGGCGCCCTCATTAATGGCAGACGGTCGCCGTCGTGTCTTGGCGGGTGAAACTAGCTTAGAAGAAGTATTGAGGGTAACAGCCGTCAGTTAATGGGCTGAAAAAATTATGGGCGCATTTCGTTATCAAGCAATGAATACTAGCGGTAAGCTGATCAAAGGTACGCTTGAGGGTGATACTGAACGCCAAGTGCGTACCCAATTGCGTCAGCAACAATTAAAACCCGTCAGCGTAGAAAAAATATCAGCGGGTAAAGTCACAAAAAATAGTGATAGCCTATTTTCTTCTTCAAAAACATTCAGCACGCGTATTGGTGTTAAAGATTTATCCTTGTTTACTCGCCAGTTAGCCTCCTTGGTGCAGTCGGCAATGCCATTGGCCGAATCTTTACAAGCGGTTGCCAAACAAAATCGTAAAGAGGCAGTAAAGAATGTGGTGTTGCAGGTGCGTTCGCGTGTACTTGAGGGACTTAGCTTGGCACAAGCCTTAGGTGATTATCCGCGTATATTTGATACTATGTATTGTGCGATGGTGAATGCGGGTGAGCAAGCGGGCTTTTTAGGACCAGTATTAGAGCGTCTATCTGAATACGCTGAAACTAGTCATGCTGCACGACAACAATTGAAATCTGCGATGGTGTACCCGCTGATATTGTTGATTGTTTGTATTGGTATTGTAGTGGCGCTAATGGTATTGGTTGTGCCGCAATTAACTAGTGTGTTTACTCGAGCGAAACAAGCCTTGCCATGGGCAACAGAAGTGCTAATTAGTACGAGTAATTTTTTACAGGATTATGGTTTATTGTGTATGGCGCTTATCGTTGGACTTATTTTTTCTAGTCAAGCGTGGTTGCGCAGCAAAGAAAATAAACGTAAATGGGATCAGTTGCTATTAAAACTACCGGTTATTAAGCATATTATTGTGGAATCGGACTCATCACGTTTTGCTAGTACCTTGAGTATGTTGATCAGTAGTGGCGTGCCTTTATTAAATAGCTTGCGTATTAGTAGCCAGACCATGAGTAATCAAATATTACGCGAAAAGGCTGAGCAAGCAGCAGTTACGGTCGAGGGTGGTAGCAGCTTACACCGAGCATTGGATAAGACCGATATTTTTCCACCGCTAATGGTGCAAATGGCATCGAGTGGTGAGGCCAATGGGACTTTAGCCGAACAGTTAGATTATTCTGCAAAAAGTCAGCAGCGAGATTTAGACTTACAACTATCTACTGCCCTAACCATTATTGAGCCGGTTACTATTGTTTTTATGGGCGTTGTTATTGGTTTTATCATGTTTGCGATTATTATCCCCATTGTCAATATGAGCGATCTAGCCTAAGCGGTTAATTTTTTAATCTATAAGAAGAAATGAGAAAAGAAAAAATGAAACAAAAAGTAAAAAGTTGTCATCACAAACAACATCAGTTGGGATTTAGTTTTATCGAGATTATGGTGGTGTTAATTATTATTGGCATTATGGCAGCGGCGGTCGGTGGTAAATTTTTAGGTAAGGCGGATGAAGCGCGTGTTAAGCAAGCCTTTGCCGATTTTAGTACGATTGAAGGCCAGTTGAAACTTTATCGTTTAGATAATTACCGCTACCCGACGACAGAGCAGGGCTTGCAAGCGCTAGTGGAAAAGCCATCCATTGATCCGGTGCCACGTCAATGGCAAAAAGGTGGTTACCTTGAAGCCTTGCCACTGGATCCTTGGGGCAACCCTTATCTTTATAGCGCGCCGGGAGAGAGGGGAGACTATGATATTTATAGTTATGGCGCTGATGGTGTTGTGGGCGGCGCTGAACAAGATAAAGATATTTATAGTTGGGAACGTTTTGAAGCCAATAAATGATAGTGGTTGGCTTTGATAATGGCCGAAAGAGAAAAAGGTTTTACACTGTTAGAATTAATGATTGTGTTAATCGTAATGGCTTTTATCAGCGGCGGTGTCGCAATTGTCGTTAGCTCAGCATCATCCGCTGAGAAACGTGTAGTGGAGGCAGGCAAAAAATTATTTGCACAAATGAATTTTGCTCTTGATGAGGCGTTGATGCAGCGCCGTTTAATTGGCTTACGAATAGAAACTAATGAAACACCGTCATCGTACAGTTGGCATGGATATGAAAATGCTCGTTGGCAGCCTTTAGAGGAGCCGTGGACTGAGCAGATATTAGCTGAAGAGATCAGTGTAGAAGTTTCTATAGATGATGAATTGTTAGAGGCTCTGCTAGAGGACAGCTTAAATAATTTAAGCGAAGAAGAATTTATTCCTCCAGCTATTATTTTTTACCCTAATAGCGATGTGTCCGAATTTGAATTAGTGTTAGTGGTAAATGATGATTCTGCCGAGCCGTATCGCTTCCGTATTTATATTGATGAAGCGGGTCAGTTAAAGAACTCTTTTATTGAAAATAATATTGCAAGTAATATACAGTAATCTCTGTATGGATAAATAATATGCGAATGCTTATCGGTTTAAGTAAAACTAATCATCAAGGCTTTACGTTAATTGAAGTCTTAGTGGCGACAGCGGTTGTCGCGTTTACGATCCCCGCATTAATGTTATTAATGATGAAGCAGGCAGATAATACCGGTATCTTGCGAGACAAAGCTATTGCCACATGGATTGCTGAAAATACGCTGACGCGGTTCCGCCTCGAACGTCAGCTTAATGACTCAACGTTGCGTAGTATTTTAGATGAAAAAGTTGAGATGGCGGGTACCGAATGGTGGGTGTCAACAGCACCAGAGGAAACGCAATTGGGAGCATTGTTGCGTTATCGAACTAGCGTAGGCTTAGAAGAAGATAGTCCTTTAGTCACACTAGATACGTTTATACATTAAGGTAATAATGAAACGACTGCTAGGCTTTACCTTAATAGAAATGTTAGTTGCCTTAGCGATTGGTGCAGGGATTTCACTAATGGCTTATCAAGCGTTGTCTGGGTCGATTAAAATTGAGCAGCGGGTGAATACCCTTAGTCAAAAAACGAATAATATTCAGCGCGTCTGGGAATATTTTGCGGATGATTTACAGCACGCGGTTGCGCGTCCGTGGACAGATAATTTGGGCAGTGCACAGCCGGCTATGTTGGGTTTACTAGGTGATAGACAGTCACAAAGTAGTAGTGCATCGCTTGGCGAAGACAGTCATTTATTACGTTTTGTGCGTAGCGGAGAAAATAATTTTTTACAGCAACAGCGCAGTAATTTACAGTTAGCCGCCTATCGAATGACGATAGACGATGATGTAGAAGCAGAAAAGGGTAATATTAGTTTATGGCGTGATCATTGGCGGCCGATTGATAGCACTAGCGAGCCTAAAATTAAAAGCCGCCGTTTAATGGATAGTATTAACAATATTAGTTTTCGTTATTTATCCCGCAATAGTAAAAGTACCGAAAATCAGGCATGGATTACTGGTTGGCCAGAGTCTACTGCGCAGAATGCTCAATTACCTATCGCGGTAGAAGTCACTATCGATATTGCAGGTATTGGCGAGGTGATGCGCTTGTTTCCACTGATCCGTACAGACGACTAGGCTATCATGAAACAGAAAAAGACATTGTATGGTCAACAGGGCACAGTGCTAGTAATTGCCGTATTTATTGCCAGTGTTATTATTGCTATAGCCGCTCGTTTTACCAGTGGTTTTCAATTGTCTGTGGCGCGCACAGAGCAAAGTATCGTGAATACCCAACTACAACAGTTTTTGTATAGCGTTGAGGATTTTTCTGGCTGGTTATTAATAGAGGATGCGCAAGCAGATAGTGCGGACGGTCGTTATACCATAAACGGAGTTTCCGCGAGTTATGATCATTTACAGGAAAAGTGGGCGGTGGCTATAGAGGCACCCATTGACGATGCAAAGGTTGAGGCCAATTTAGAGGACGCACTGAGTCGTTTTAATCTTAATCAATTGCAAGGTCGCCCTTCACCTTATAATGCCAACGGCTTATTTGTAGAGCGTTACACCACGGCACAACAACGTTTTATACGTTTAATGCAGACTCACCCTGATGGTATAGATGCGTCTTTAGCGGAAGAAATCACGCAAGCGGTGATTGATTGGGTGGATGCGGATAGTACGCTAACAGGGCAGGGTGGGGCAGAAAATAATTATTATGAAGCACTAGATCCATCGTATCGTGCGGCGAATCAGTTTTTTATTAGCGTGACTGAGTTGCGTCAAGTAAAAGGTATGACAAACGAGATTTATACTTATCTGGAGCCTTTTTTGATTGCTTTACCTAATACTGAAGGTTTTAATATTAATACCGCATCGCTAACTCTGATGCGCAGTATAAATCAGCAAAATGTGGGAACGCCGTTAACCGAACAGGATGCAGAAATATTAATGGGTAACAGGCCCGCAGCGATAGTAGCGGACGATAATAATAATCTGGCCGAGCCACCATTAACTGAGGCTTATGAATCGGTAGAGGATTTTTTAACTAGTAATGAAGCGAGTCAAATTTTCGGTGTAGAGCCTACCACTTGGCCGTCCAATAATGGTTTAAGAACCGGTAGTGAATATTTTATATTAACGGCTAAAGTGAGTATGCTAGATTATCAACGTAGCCAAATTAGTATAATAAAACGTGAATCAACCGCTGAAAGTGTAAAAACAACGGTTATTCGTCGTACACGTGAGCAATTATAGACATTTAACGGTATAAATGAACAACAACTAAAGCGAGATATTCTTTGGCTGACTAGGCGCTCAATGCAGGTAATAGTTATTCTATTGAGCAATTGAGGAACGACGTCAGACAGAAAAATAGCCGTTTTTTGTATTCACTTATATCGCTAAACGTCTATATGATAAAGGTTTAAGCGATTGAGTAAGTACACCTATATAGAATATTTAATACCTCAGTCCATAGATAATATGGGCGTTGATATTGGCCCTAATACTAATGAGGATGCGCTTGAGGAAAAGCAACCACCTAGCTATCGCTGGTGCGTGGTAGATGTAGAGCTAAATTTAGCAGATGCTCAGTACGGCGGCGAGCAAGAATTAATGCAATGGCTGCTAAAAAATGAAGCGCCAATTGTATTAGTCATTCCTGGGGGAAAAGTGGTGGCTCAGCAAGTGCCCTACGACGAAAAATCCAAACGTCATTTCGCCAAAATGCTGCCTTACGAAATGGAAGATCAAATCATTGATGATGTAGAAGAATTGCATTTTTCATTAGGAAAAACTTCTACGTCTCAAGCTAACATCGCTTATATTGATCGCCAGTGGTTTGAAGAATTACGCCGGCCCTTTCTTGAGTCTGGCTTTTCTATTAGTTATTGCATCACCGATTTTCAATCCTTAACGACAAAAGAAAACGAAACTATTTTTTGGTTTGATGGTGATCGTTTGTTAGTGCATTCTAGCGAAGGCATGGGGTTTTCCACTGAAAAAATATTAGCGCCAGAGATTTTGCATAGTTTTTTGTCCGGTTTGCCAAAAGATGAAGAATATATACCTCGATTGAGCGTGTATATTAGCGATGACTTAGCTGATGATAGCAAGGTTGATGAGAAGAATAGTCATCGACAAACACCAGAAAATATCGAGCGAATGTTTACCGCATTAGCACCGATGGCGGAGCTAAATATTCATTTGAGGATGCCGCCACTTTCATTTGAAAACGCGCAAGCGATCAATTTTTGTACCGGTCGCTACGCGAACAAGCCTTCGGCATCCCAGCAGCTTAAAGAATTTCGTTTGTTGGGCTTGCTGGCGATAGTGACGGTATTAGCGTTTATCATTATTAATGTTGTCGATATTTATTCTCTGCAAATTGAAAGCCAACAGAAACAAGCGCAGATAGTCTCGGCAGCTAGAGTCATCATTCCTCAGGGTAATATACAGGTTAACCCTCTTCGGCAATTGATGAGTAAGTTAGGCCAAACAGAATCAGGTGATATTGAGGCTAGTCAGGCGGTGTATTTGTTGTCGGTTGTTGCGCCTATCATTCGAACTTTAGATGTTGACTTGTCTGCACTAAATTATAGTAATAAAGACAAGTCTCTCCGTCTGAACATACAGGCGGAGTCATTTAATTTAGTGGAAAAATTGCGTGCCGAAATTGATGCTAAAGGATTTTTTGTAGAGCTATTAAGTTCTAATGCGATAGATGATAAATTTCAAGCGCGTTTACGCGTTAGTTTGGAGAAGCGTTAATGTCAATAATAACAGAGCTAGAAGAAAATTGGCATGAGCGACCATTAGGAGAAAAGCGTATTTTGATGCTGCTCGGCGCATCAATAGTGTGTGTGCTATTTTATCTATTGGTTTTCGACCCTATAGTGACTTGGCGAGAGCAAGAGCAGAAAAAACTATCGGCAAAAAATCGTACCCATGCACAGGTGGTGCGCCTTGTTGGTCGTTTTCAGCAGCAGCAACTCCCTAGCGATAAGACAAGTCAGGGTTTAGCTAGTGTGATCGATAAAAGCTTGCAAGCTAATGGTTTGGCTATGCGCGGTTTTCAGCCGGGACAAAAAAATGATGCGCGGCTGCGTTTAAGCGATGTAACGTATACTGACTTAGTCCAGTGGCTATATGATGCAGAATATCAATATAATCTGACCATCGAAGAGTTGTCTATCTCACAAGCAAATGCTTCAGCTTTACTAATGGCGAATATACGAGTAAGAAAGAATTAGCGAGACATGAGTTTTTACGTTAAAACAATAAAAAAAGTAGCGTATGTTTTTTTCGTGTGCATAATTACCTCCTCCCTGGTTATTTCTTTAGCCCCCTCATCGTGGCTGTTTAATCAGCTTAGACAACAAATCCCCAGTATCGATGTATTGTCCCATGAAGGCTCTCTTTGGCATGGAAGTGCTACCCAAGTGAGTATGGTGAGTCGTGGTTATCGCTTACCAATAGGTGAGGTGAGTTGGACTTTAGATCACTATTCGCTGGCCTCATTAACGCCTTGCCTAAAATTTTTTATCCAATCTGTACAGAGTGGCGTCGATGGTAGTCTGTGTTTTGCTTACTTTTCTGATGCAATTTATTTTAAACGAGTCAATGTTAATATTCACTCTGCTGATGAAGTGTCTGCATTGTTAGGTATTGAAATACAGGGTAAGTTCACCGGTAACATCTATAGTTTACTCTTTGAAGCGGGGCGGTTAAAAAATATAGAGAGTGAAATTGTTTGGCAAGATGCAGCGTTTTATAATGGTGAAAAGTGGTTGATGCTTGGCGAGTTAGGGTTAAACATTAATACAAAAAATGACAATGGTACAGAGCGTGTTGTCGCTAAGTGGTCAGATAAAAGGATAAATGATCTGTCATCTCCTTTGGGGGTTGATGTGTCGATGTTGTTTGAGGAAGGCAAGTTAAGACGCGTGGATGGTTATATCCAAGCTCGGCATAAAACAGATACTTCATTGTTAGATACCTTGCACCTTCTTTCCGACGGTAAAGTGGAAGACCGCTATCTCTTAAATAAATTTTTTTAATCACATCAATAACTTGTACAGGTGTTTGTGATACCACTATCGCTACTAGGTTTATTGTATTTTGAAGTTGCTAAGTTTATGGCTTTTAATCGACACTAATAGCGATTCGTTATCATAATTAAAGCCTAATATGGCATTGTCGTGTTGGCTAATATATTGAGTGTCTTCTAACGACAGTGATAGACTAATTCCTTTGTTGTAAGGTACAAAGAAAGCGTCGTCAGCAATGACGATTTTCTTGCCGCCCACAATAATGGACGCCTGCTTGATTAATAGATTGTCTTTTTTCAGGGTACGAAATTGTAGTTTATAGCCTTCTATAAGAGGTTGTACTATAAGTGGGCCGCTGGATTTATTTTGGAGGGCGTTAGAGAAACTGGCACGCATACTAATAGAGGCTGTTTTATTGGCAAAGTAAACGGTAGATTCTTGATGAAAAATAGTGGCTTGTTGAGCCACCTTTTTTGGGGGTGGCGCGTGTACACAACCCAATATCGATATAAGCAACAGGCACAGGCTAAAAGCCATGGTTTGGCGCAGTAAATAATAAGGCTTCATAAATTCTACAATGTTCTCAATATTCCCAGTAGGAAAAAAGCTAACCATAATCCGCAGTCTATAGTCTCGAGTGGTAAGCTTCAAGAAGAATAAAGCTTAAGCCTCATGCTTGAACCTAGAAACCGCAGTTGGATCACGAAAGTATGCACAAGTTATTGATGCACCTAGCAAATGTTACATTCGGCTCACTACCAATATAGCCACAGGGATGTGGTGTAGTAGAACAACGCAGGAGCAGTTGTCGAAGGTAGCCACGCGAATGTAACATTCACTATGCCTACACGGACGTAGGTAAGGGGCGTGAGCAGGAGCGGAAGCTTTGCACACCAATAACTCCCCTAGAGGGGCCTACTTTTGGTACACATCTTTTTCGCGCCCAACTGCGGTATTTAGTTGAACGCGAAAATATTGATTCGATGAGAGACCTTTGCACGGAAATGACTTTGCCTTCAGGTAAGGCAAAAACGCACGGAAAGAGGGAGTTTATAGGTATAAATGACCGATTGAGTCCGTTTTTAACGCGGCATGACAGCAAAGTGGCTTTCGTGCAAAGGTCTCGATGAATATTATGTAGGTGCGATTGGGTACTGGTAGACGTGGGTGGTATTGCGCCCGGCTTGTTTTGATTCATATAGTGCCTTATCTGCAAAATCAATCCAGTTGGTGGGGCTTTTGAGCGAGGGATCAAACGCGGCTACACCCATGCTAACGGTGTATACAATTTCTTGGTCTTCGTAATAGGCCGGCTTGGCTGCAATTTTTTTACGAATACGCTCAGCGAGCACATAGGCCGAATCTATCGGAGTATGGGGGAGTAAAATCACATATTCCTCCCCCCCGTAACGACCACTAATATCGCTTTTACGAATCGATTTGGTGACTATATCGGCAGTTTGCCGAATAACTTCATCGCCAGCGGGGTGACCACAGTTATCATTGACTTTTTTGAAGTGGTCAATATCAAACATGATTAGTGAGCTGTTTTCGTGATAACGTGATTCTCGTGCAAACTCTCGATTGAGTAAATCTTCCCAAGACTTACGGTTGAGTAAACCCGTTAAGCCATCCGTCTTGCTAATTACTTCCAGCTGGTCGTTGACTTTTTCAAGCTCTATATTGTTCGCTGCTTGCTCAGTGACATCATAAATGACTACACAAATACTAGTGGTGTCACCATTGAGCCCTCGAATCGGAATAAAAGTACTATTTTGATACATGAATTCGGCTTTACCGGTAATCGGCCGGTAATTCTCAAAGCGAAATAAATAAGGCCGTTGTTCCCATGTGGTAAAGGCAGAGTTTTTGAGCTCGTAAACTGATCGTGTTTTGCGACGAAACCATTTTTCATCAACGTCAGGAAATAATTCAAATAGCGAGTGCCCCATAATCTCTTCCGCAGAGATGGCGCTATGATTCTGCATAAAGCTATTCCATAGCTGAACTTTACATTCTTTATCCAATAGCACCAGACCTACATCAACATTCTGTACGACATCCATAATCCAGCGTAAATCAGTGAGTGTATCGTCAACAGTAGACATAGTAGTGGGTATCAATCCAATAAATAATTAAGTTTGTTAAGCAAGTATTTCAAAGAATGCTCCGTAATAACGACTAACAGATCGCATTGCACATCATAGTTCTCAATTTGGTAATTCACTTCAAGTACCAGTGCCTGATTCCAGCGCACGCTAGTAGAGATTAAGAGTTTATCTAGCTCTTGATGTTGCCCTAATATGGACGGCGGTCCAAAACTAAACTCGATGTCCATTTGTTCAGCAATGCCACGCAATAGGGCACCCACTAAAATATTAGTAGCATCAATAAGTACTTCACGCTGTGAGGCTTCGGTCAGCTCCTCGTCATATTCCATGAGCTTAGCCAGATCGTTAAAACTGGTGTCATTAAATAGCAGCATAGCCTCACCTGAGATACCGCCACCAATAAACCCCTGGCATACCCCGGAAACATTATGCGTTTCTACCGCCTGTACTGCCATTGCTATTTCTTTTGGTGATAATATGGCGACATGAGGAATAGAAAGAATAACGAAGGCATCTAATAATCTGGCGAGGTGATCCCCTGCCTGACCCATGGCAACATTACTTATTTCTTGTAGGCAATCACGATGATCTTCGCTCAGTGCTATTATCGGTTGGCTCATTGTTGTACGACTATTGTCTGATTAGGTAATTTTTCGTGTCTCTTACAATAGTAGTATAGGAAGTTAACTCCTGCTTAGAAATTAGATATTAAAGGCTTTTTAATGAATAAGCTGACCGAGAGGTGAGTAAAACCGAAATTGAGAACCATCAATAGAGCGAAATTTGCAGTCGTTATGCGCTTTGTAGAGACTTATTATTGTTGTTTGTTCATCGCAGCCTTGAGTAAATCCCCCATAGAGCCTTGTGCGGCTGTTGTGGTACTTTGGCTGCTTTTAGTCGCGTTTACCTTGTCATTACTGGTTTTTTTGTGGAGTTTTGAGCGCGCTATAGCGTTTTTACCAATGTCATCATCTAATCTCATGCTAAGCCCGATACGTTTACGCGTAATATCTACCTCCATCACCTTCACGCTCACAATATCGCCTGCTTTTACTATAGTACGAGGGTCTTTAACAAAGGTATTGGAGAGTGCGGAGATGTGCACTAAACCATCTTGGTGAACACCTATGTCGACAAACGCACCAAAATTAGTGACATTAGTGATGACGCCTTCTAAGATCATTGCAGGCTTCAGGTCTTTTATTGTTTCTATGCCGGCTTTAAAACTGGCGGTCTTAAATTCGGGGCGAGGGTCGCGCCCGGGTTTTTCTAGCTCACGAAATATGTCTTCTACCGTAGGTAGGCCGAAACGCTCATTGGTAAAGTCTTTTGCTTGCAGGGTACGTAACACTGCGGTGTCATTGAGCAATTGCGCTAGTGGCTTATTGATATACTGGCTAATCGCTTCAACCACAGCATAGGACTCAGGGTGAACAGCAGAGGCATCTAAAGGGTTTTCAGCATTGCTGATACGTAAAAAGCCAATCGCTTGTTCATAGGTTTTGTCACCTAAACGGGGTACACCTTTTAATTGTTCTCTATGAGTAAAGCGGCCATGAATATCACGGAATTCGACAATGTTGTTGGCGATGGTTTGATTAAGGCCCGAGACTCTTGCTAGTAATGGTGCAGAGGCGGTATTAACCTCAACGCCAACGGCATTCACGCAATCTTCTACTGTTGCACTCAGCGCTTTTGCTAGCTTCGCTTGCGATACATCGTGCTGGTACTGGCCTACACCAATAGATTTAGGCTCGATTTTAACGAGTTCGGCTAGCGGGTCTTGTAGGCGGCGAGCAATAGAAATGGCACCTCGAATAGTGACGTCTAAATCGGGAAATTCTTTTGCAGCAAACTCACTGGCAGAGTAGATTGAGGCTCCAGACTCATTAACGATCACCGTTTTTGCTTTTAATTCAGGGTGGCGTTTGAGCACATCATTAGCGAACGCTTCAGTTTCTCGCGAAGCGGTACCATTACCAATAGCAATTAACTCTACTTGATATTTTTGGCAAAAATTAACTAATACCCCTTCGGCTTCTTGTAAGCGCTTCTGTGGCTGATTAGGGAAAATTGCGCCATAGTCAAGCACTTTCCCAGTGGCATCAATCACCGCAACCTTCACTCCCGAGCGTAATCCGGGATCAAGACCGATGGTGCCTTTTTGCCCTGCAGGTGCTGCCAGTAGTAGATCGTTAAGGTTGTTGGCAAAAACGTTGATAGCGTCTGTTTCGGCCAATTCCCGTGCATGTGCAAATAAATCAGTTTCGATATGGGTTAATAGTTTAATGCGCCAAGTCCAACGCACCACCTCTGCTAGCCATGCGTCAGCAGGGCGGTGTTGGTGATTAATTTGCCAGTGCTCGGCAATAGTGATTTCACAGGGGTGTTTATCGGCGAGTTCAGACATTTTTACGACTAAGTTTAACGATAATATACCTTCATTGCGTGCGCGAAACAGTGCTAAGGCGCGATGGGATGGTAGACCTTTCAAGGGTTCTTGGTGTTCAAAATAGTCACTGAATTTTTGGCCTTCTGCTTCTTTGCCTTTCAGTACGGCAGCACAAATCTCACCATTATCACTGAGGAACGACCGTAGTTTACCGAGGAGCTTGGCATCTTCACTAAAGCGCTCCATTAAAATATATTTGGCACCGTCTAAGGCTTCTTTGGTAGAAGTGATTTTTTGCTCTTCATTAAGGTATTTGCTGGCTTCTTTTTCGGGGTCCAGTGATGGATCTTGGTATAAGCTATCGGCTAGAGGGACTAGGCCGGCTTCAATAGCAATTTGACCCTTGGTGCGGCGCTTAGGTTTGTAGGGCAAATAAATATCTTCTAGCTGATTCTTGGTGTCAGCAGCCGCGATATCGTTGGCTAGTGCGGGGCTTAATTTACCTTGTTCATTGATACTTTTTACAATACTCGCACGTCGATCTTCCAATTCTCTTAAGTAGGATAAACGCTCTTCGAGGTTACGCATCTGTGTATCATCTAAACTGCCGGTAATTTCTTTTCGATAACGAGAAATGAACGGCACCGTCGCGCCGCCATCCAATAGCCCTACGGCTGCAGTGACTTGCTTAAGCTGAATAGAGAGTTCGTCGGCAATACGTTGGAATATCGGTGTCATAAGTATAATTCTATTAGTGAACTAAAGTGTGGCATTATGCGTAAAACTAAAATGATAACCAGTCTTGAAATACATTTTTTTTTGTGTGGGTAAAAACACTATATTGAAAATGATATTGCGAGATAACAGTGCAAGTGAAGAGTACGAATGCAAAGTAAAGAGAAAAACATGACGCGCCAGTTGGGTTCAAGCAAAATCATTATTATCTTAGTGCTAGCTGCGTTAGTGGGCTTTGGTATTTATTGGCTGCGTCCCCAACCAAAAATAAGGCCGCCAGTAGCCGTGAAGCCACCGATTGTTTCGGTGGTTAGGGTGGTACTCCAACGCCAACAAATGACAGTGGACACTCAGGGTACGGTGATGCCAAGCCGGGAGATTAATCTGGTTGCTGAGGTGTCAGGTCGAGTGACAGCAGTGAATGATAGTTTCAGTAACGGAGGCTTCTTTAATAAAGATGATGTGCTGGTCAGTGTCGATGCACGTGATTATCAGTATCGTTTAGTGGATGCTGATGCCCAAGTCGCTGCTGCACAGCGTGAGTTGGCCCTTGAGCAAGGCCAAGCGCGGCAAGCTAAGCGGGAATGGCGAGAGCTAGGCAATAAGCAAGCCAATGCATTGTCGCAGCGTATGCCTCAGGTAAGAGCCGCAGAAGCGCAGTTGCGCTCGGCAATTGCGCAGCGAAGTCAGGCCAAGCTTAATCTTCAGCGAACCAATATACGCTCACCTTTTAGGGGGAGGGTGCAATCAACAAAGGTCAATGTAGGTCAATATGTGACCACAGGTACCGTCGTCGCACAAATTTATGACAGCGGGTTAGCCGAAGTGCGTTTACCGCTTAATGATAAACAAGTCGCTTTGATTGGCCTACCGCTAGGGGTTATGCTCACTGAAGAGCAGCAGCCAGCAGTTATATTGTCGGCTCAAGTTGCAGGGAAAAGGCATCAATGGCCTGCGAAATTAACGCGAACGGAAGCGAGTATCGACAGTACTACCCGCTTTCATTTCGCCGTCGTACAAATCACCGAGCCATTTAATCTAAGCCGCTATCAAACGCCATTACTCATGGGCTTGTTTGTTGATGCCAGTGTGGCAGGAATCGTGTTTGATGAAGTGATTAAAGTGCCAGAAAAAGCCATTGTTGATAGTCAATGGGTTTATGTCGTCGATGATAGTAACCAATTACAGCAGCGCAAGGTCATAGTGTTAGGTAAAAAAGATCAGCTGATTTTATTACAGGGAGATGTAAAAACGGGCGAAGCGTTAGTGGTTAGCGATGCTAAAGTATTACAAAATAGTCTGACGGTAACTAAAAAATACGTAATTGATAATGTACTGACGAATAATTAGTCTCACTATTACAAAAAAGAATGTGAAACAAAAGATATGAAACCTGTTATTGAATGGTTTATTAAAAATCCTATCGCCGCTAATTTACTAATGGTGGTGATTCTTTTTGTCGGTCTAAAAAACTTACCTTCTATGGGGAAAACCGTTTTCCCGCAGACCGATCAAAGCTCCATTACTATTAGTGCTGCCTATAATGGCGCAAGTCCGCGCGAAGTAGAACAACAAGTGATTATTCGCTTGGAAGAAGCGGTTGCAGATTTAGAGGGTATTGAAGATATTTTTTCAACGGCGAGAGATAGTTCGGCGGAAGTAAGTTTAACTATTGTTAGTGATTATGATAGCCAGCGTTTATTGAATGAAGTGAAATCAAGAATTGATTCGATCACGACTCTGCCAGATGAAGTCGACAATGTGAATGTCAGAGAACGATTGGTTCGGCGTCCGTTGATGAGTATTGCGATACATGGAAATGTAGATGAGGCACTATTAAAAAATACCGCACAATGGTTACGTGATGAGTTAAGTTTATTGGCACCCGTGTCTACAGTTGATATTGAGGGTGTACGTAACAATGAAATGATATTGGAAGTGTCAGAAAATACCTTGCGTCAATATGGTTTAAGTCTGAAGCAGATAGCAGATAGTATTCGTCGTTCATCCTTAAATATACCTGGGGGAACGGTTAAAACGGATGCGGGAAATGTTCAAGTGCAGACTCGTGGTCAAGCCTATAGCGCGGAAGATTTTGCGGCCATTGTGGTAGTCAGTACAGACAGCGGCGCGAGTTTATTACTAGGTGATATTGCTACCATCATTGATGGTTTTGAAGATATAGATAGCGAAGATAGTTTTAATGGTCAGCCAGCAGCGTACCTTGAGCTATATACAACCACTCCGCCAGATGTACTTGACGCCGCTGCTGCTACTAAAGAAAAAATCAACCAATTAAAAACACGTCTGCCGCAAGGGGTTGAATTAACTATTTGGAAAGATCGTTCGAGCTGGTTTAAAAGCCGAATGAATTTGTTATTAAAAAATGCGCTGGGTGGATTAGTCTTAGTTTTTATTGTGTTAATGCTTTTTTTGACTCCAAGCCTAGCAGGTTGGGTGAGTCTTGGTATTGCGACAGCTTTTATCGGCGTTTTTGTTTTGCTGCCTTATACTGGTATCACCGTCAATATGTTGTCGATGTACGGTTTTTTATTGGCCTTAGGTATTGTCGTCGACGACGCCATTATTGTTGGTGAAAGTGTGTATGCCAGTCAACGCCGTGGCGAAACTGGTCTGGCCGCCGCTAAGTCGGGAGTCTTGTTTGTTTATAAGCCAGTATTATTTGCCGTTATCAGTACCGTCATATTCTTTTCTGGTATGTTTGGTTTGCCCGGCTGGATGGGTTCTTTAGCGTACCCTATTGCGGTAGTGGTGATAGTCTGTTTATTATTTTCGTTAATTGAATCTTTGTTGATATTACCGGCACATTTAGTTTCGGCGACACCACCCGGCCTTGACACTAATAATCAATCTGCATTGACACTAAGAAATAGTTTCACCAAATTAAGGTTCTTCCTATCGTCTGGCATGGAAAGTCTTGCGGCCAATCATTATCGTCCATTATTGGAAAGAAGCCTAAAAAATAATGGCCGAACATTGGTGTTGTTTTTAGTGTTTTTCGTGTTGGTTTTTATGCTTTATTTGTTTGGCTACATTAAGCAATCGTTTAAAGTCAATGCCACGTCTAATAACATTAGTATTTCTGCCGTGTTGGCAGAGGGTGCTTCTTTTGTTGAGGTGAAGCGGATACAAAAACAAATTGAGGATGCCGCTCAAAAATTAAGTAGCGACAAAGAACTGGTTGATGTTAGTAATGATAAAGCTTTTATTCGTGCGGTTCATTCTTCTGCAAAAAATAATAGTGTCCGAGTAAGGGTGGCATTATTTCCCTCTGAAGATCGAGACGTTAATATTATTCAGGTCAAAGACCGTTGGCGAAAACTGATAGGTGCTTTAGAGGGGGTTAAAGAATTCACTTTGCGGTTTACTATAATGTCTAGTCGTAAGGCAATACGCTTTCGTGTCAACGTAACGGGTAATGATAACGAGCAGTTGGCGGCAGCTGTCTCGGTAATTAAAGACAAGCTACAGACTTACGCTAATGTAGTGGATATTGAAGATACCTTAGAGGGGTCGCGTAGGGAAGTTGAATTGCGTCTCAAGCCGAATGCCGAAGTGCTAGGCTTGAGTTTGATCGATATAGCACAGCAGATTCGGCAGGGTTTTTATGGTGAAGAAGTACAGCGTATTTCCCGTGGTACAGAGGACGTTAAGGTCATGCTGCGTTACCCAGCTAATGAAAGAAAAGATGTCGGAGATATAGAAAATATATATATCCGTACTAGTGATGGTCGTGCAGTGCCCTTATCGGCTGTGGCCGAGGTGATCGATATTCCGGGTTATAGTATTATTCGTCGAGAAAATCGTCGTCGTACTATTATAGTGAGTGCCGATGTAACCGAGGGAACGGATGCATTTTCTATTGCTAATGAAATTATCACCAACAATGTACCGGAATGGCAGCAGCAATATAGAGGCTTGAATGTTAATATTGCGGGCTCGCTAAAAGATCAAAAACAGTTTAACACAACCTTTGTCCTTAATATGATCATCGCTATTTTGGTGTGTTATGGATTAATGGCGATTGCCTTTCGTTCATATTGGCAGCCACTGTTGATTCTCACCGCTATACCCTATGGCTTTGTCGGCGCTTTATTGGGGCATTTAATAATGAACGAGGCCATCAGTGTTATGTCTATGTTGGGATTCATTGCTTGTGCTGGAGTTGTGGTTAATGATAATTTGGTTTTATTGGATCGAATTCAGCAGCTACATAAGCGCGGTGAGTCAACGGTTGCTGCATTGGCGCAAGCAGGGCAGGATCGTTTCCGAGCGATTATTCTAACTTCGTTAACTACTTTTGTTGGCTTAATGCCAATTTTGTTTGAGACTAGCGTACAAGCACAGTTTTTGATTCCTATGGTGGTGTCATTGTCATTTGGTGTATTATTTTCTACAGCTGTTACGCTGTTGTTAGTACCTAATTTATTTTTATTGGGTGATAAAATTTTTAGTAATGAGAATAATAAAAATATGTGCAGGTTAAATTTATGAAAATCATCTATCTACTCCCTTTAGTCTTGTTGTTATCGTCGCCTTTTTTGTCGGCAAAACAAATTATTGGTATATATGAAAAGGTCGCATTGCCAACAGAAGGCTTAGTGTTAAAAGCAAAGATTGATAGCGGCGCAAAAAACACCTCTTTGCATGCACTCAACATTCAACTTTTTCAACAAAATGGTAAACAATGGGTATCATTTGATACCGTGAATGGAAACGGCGAGAAGATTTCTTTAAGTGCGCCAGTGCATCGTATTGCTAAAGTAAAGCGCCATAACGCGCTGTCACAAAAACGACCCGTCATCATTACGGGGGTCTGTTTAGCGAATTTTTTACGTAATGTGGAAGTGAACCTTATTGATCGTGGTAGATTAAATTACCCCCTATTAATTGGGCGGACATACCTTGAAGGAACATTTTTAATTGATGTTTCATTGAGGTATACGACGCAACCTAATTGCTAGCAGAGAAGAATTATTATGAATCAATCAAAACATTTGATCTTTGTTGTGGGCTTATTAATATTTTCAGGGCTTTCGTTATTTTTTTTATAAATATCAGGTTTTGAATTTCCCTTTAATGCCAAATACTAGCACATTATTTTGGCCGTTTGAGGCAAAGATTGATTTTTTTGCTAAAGGTGATCCAGTTAAGCTAAGTATAAATATTCCCAAAAGCTCTAATGAGTATTTGATTATAGAAGAGTTTTTTTCACGGGAAAATATGGTGTCGTTCAATTTAAGGGCGAGCCTAATCGCCAATCGGTATGGACGACTCGTGTAGCGAGCGGACCGCAAACATTATTTTATCAGGCTGAAATTCAACCAATTAATGTCTATGGGTCGAGAAAAGCACGTCCAGAAGGCTTCTTTTTGCCCTTTAATACCCAGCAAATAAAAATAGGCAACTTATTAATTGAAGAAATAAAAGCTATGTCTGCTGATGATGAGAGTTTTGTTTTTCAATTGTTGAAAAAAATTGGTCAGCCTAGCGATAAAATGGATGATTTCCATTTATTACAGCCAGAATCTAACGGGCCGCGAGATTATAATAAATTATTGTTGGCCTATTACCTATTACCTATTACCTATGTCCGAAATATCTTTAGATATTGTACATGGAGTATCTCTAACAGAAGGTTCTAATAAACAAATTAGTAGTTGGCTCCAGGTGTTTTTAGATGGTAATGATTGGGAGTTGTTTGATCTTAAGACGGGTTCAATTGTAGACAAAAATGAAGTGATCATCCTTTGGGAGGGAGAGGAAGTGAAGGTGGCCCAGCTAGAAGGGGGCGACGATTTAAAAATCAGCTTCACGGTACAGCCAAAGTATTTGTCGCCATTAAGTTACTTAGGTAGTGGCACCAATAACTATTGGATTGGCGAATATCCATTTTTCAAATTACCATTAGCAACACAGAATGTTTACCCGTTGCTCTTGGCGGTACCTATTGGTGTTTTATTGCTAATATTTTTGCGTAATTTTATTGGCTTTAAAACCTTCGGTACTTTTATGACTATTTTGATGGCTATTTCATTTAGGGAAACGCAATTAGTCGCAGGGTTGATTTAATTTACGTTTATTACTTGCCTTGGTTTGGCTGCGCGGTTTTATTTTGAAAAACGTAAACTGCTAATGGTGCCCAGATTAGGTGCGGTAATGATCGTGGTATTATTGTTCATGGATATTTATAGCTTAATGATCGATACGCTAAGTGGTGTTTATAGTTTGGCTGGCCAACCTGATACGGCAATGATCGAGTATCGGGTAAAATTTGATCCTGTGTTTGCTGATATTAGTTATCAAGGTGTACCTGATGTACGCATTATTGTCTTTAAAGGTGTGCCCACTATGGCGATGGTGCGTCTGCCAACGCGCCAGTCTGGTGGTAAAGCAAACTTACATCAAAATGCCATTGGTGCGGGTATCGATATTGCCACCGGGAAAACATTATCGGGTGTGCAGGGTAACTGTATTGTGACCGCTCATCCCGATACTCGTTCGACTATTGTTGGGGTGCAAGTCCCCTCACTGGGATCAGCTACTAGAGATCGCATCAGGATGTTATGAATTATGTGGTTTAGGCTATTTGGGTGTGGACTTGGTGTTGGATAAAGAATTGGGGCCGCTTATCCTGGAGTTGAATGCGCGTCCAGGGCTTAATATTCAAATTGCGAATAATGATGGCTTACTCAAACTACTAATAATCGCATCGCTTTTGCGAAGCAGCATTTCGGAGTGGAATGAAGGTAAAGGTTGCCCAGCCCCCAGTGTAATTATTTTGTCGGGCAGTTGAATACTTGAAATACCTGCTCGCCATTTCTCGGTGGGCTGACAGCAACAATAGTATTAGCATTGATTTTTGCTGCGGCGTTACGCGCAAGTATGGACAACTCCGTTGCCACCTTGTCTGTGTTGCGTGTAGAGTCTCCAATTAATTGATTTCGAGTTTTTGCGCTAACATCAGCGATGCTTTTACAGTGCCGAACTTCATTGCTAGTGACTATAGCGACATTTCTGCCGAGATCATTTAGCTCTACCCACGTACAGGCACTGCTTGCTGTTATCACCAATAGACTGATTAACATTGTTTTCATCGTTAGATTCCAGTAGGTTAATGGCTGATATGAATTGCTTGGTCAATATTTGATTACTCTAGTATTCTACTGGCAATGACCTCATAAGAACAGTAGCCACGTTTTTGCCACCATCGCTCGGCTAACCTATTAGAACTATCCCAGCCTACTTGGCATGATTGAGCGCCTTTTGCTTTTAAAGCCATTTCCAGTTCACGTAGTAACGCTTGTCCAACGCCTTGGTTGCGATAAGCTTCATCTACCCATAAACCATAGATCACCCCCACGCAGGGAAAATTAACCGCAGGCTTCTCGAACACATGCCCAGAAATGGTCGCAATTAATGGGTGCTGAGGGTCATCCGCTACTAGCACCACTGCATTTTTAGCGCCAAGAGTATGTTCGAGTATGCGTCGAGCGTGTTCAGGTTTATCTATGCTATCACCGCCAAAAGGCCGCTTGGAGCTGGAGGCCGCATCAATAGATTGCCAAAAGTTCACTAGTTGGGGAATTTCATCCGTATTGGCCGAGCGTATATTGATAGTGTTTTCCTATTTATTATTAACGGCTTAAGCAGTGGTGTTATTATAGGCAATAAAAAAGGCCGCTATAAAGCGACCTTTTCGATAATCAGCTAATGCTAGCAGCGCCTAGCCCTTAGGGCCAGCAGCAGCAACGGTTTCGCTAACGTTAAACTTCTTGATGTTCTCGGCAAACAGACCGGCAAGCTTAGTCGCTTGAACATCGTATTCTGCTTTATCTTCCCATGCAACTAGAGGGTTAACATAATTAGCGTCAACGCCAGGGATTGTTACAGGAATATCCAAGTTGAGAATATCTAAATGCTCAGTTTCGATGTCATCTAAAGCGCCGTTCTGAATGGCGGCAACCACTGCGCGAGTGACGGGGATAGGGAAGCGAGAGCCTTTACCGCCAGCACCACCTGATCCACCGGTCCAGCCAGTATTCACAAGATAGACTTTAGCATCAAAATCATCAACGCGACGCATCAAAATATCGCCGTATTCACGTGCAGGACGTGGCATAAACGGTGCTCCGAAGCAGGTTGAAAAAGCGGGGTGAATGCCGGCTTCCGCACCTAGTTCAGTTGAACCTACGCGGGCCGTGTAGCCCGATAGAAAATGGTAAGCAGCCGCTTCTTTGCTAAGAATAGAGACTGGAGGAATAACGCCAGTGACATCACAAGTTAAGAAAATAACGTTTTTTGGCTCGCCTGCGCGGTTCTCTAGCTGACGCATCTCTACGTGTTCTAGAGGGTAAGAACAGCGACCATTTTCCGTTAGACTAGTGTCATGGTAGTCAGGAACCCCTGCATCGTTATGCACTACGTTTTCAACAATAGCGCCGCTACGTATAGCATCCCAAATAACGGGTTCATTTTTTTGGCTAAGATCGATAGTTTTTGCATAGCAGCCGCCTTCGATATTAAATACAGCGCCTTTAGCCCAACCGTGTTCATCATCACCAATAAGGTAGCGATCAGGGTCAGCTGACAGAGTAGTTTTACCGGTGCCAGAAAGGCCGAAGAATAAGCAGGTGTCGCCATCTTTACCTACGTTTGCCGAGCAATGCATTGGCATGACGTCTTTTTCGGGAAGTAAGAAGTTCTGTACAGAGAACATAGACTTCTTCATTTCGCCCGCGTAGCGCATACCGGCAAGCAGGATTTTACGTTGTGCAAAGTTGATGCAGACAACGCCATCAGCATTAGTGCCGTCACGCTCAGGTTCACAAACAAACTTCTCCGCATGGAGAATAGTCCATTCCGCTTTTGCCTTAGGGTTATAACTAGTAGTACGGATGAACATGTTGAAGGCAAATAGGCTGTGCCATGCCGTTTCTGTAGTGACTTGCACCGGGAGATAATAATCGGGGTCTTCACCGACGTGGAAGTTAGAAACGAAACTATCGCCTTCTGCTACGTGCTCAGAAACTCGATCCCATAACTCATCGAATTTATCGGCTGGGAATGGGCGGTTGACCGACTCCCAGTCAATCGCTGCAGCAGTTGAAGGCTCTTCAACAATGTAGCGGTCTGCGGGAGAGCGGCCTGTGCGAGCGCCAGTTTCAGTCGCTAATGCGCCTGTGTGTGTCAGTTTACCTTCACCGCGCTCAAGAGCTTCAGTAATCAGCTGCTCGGCACTTAAATTAGTAAAAACTTTAACAGGGGTATCAACCTCAGTCATTCTCTTGATCCTATTTGTATGGTTTTCAAAACTATATGAAGACCATTTTTCATTTATTGTTGATAAGTAAAATGATCATCAACGGTTCAAACTATAAACGGTCGCGCATTATCTCAGAATCGGAAAAGGAAGCGAAGCCTATTATGCTTATTTTTTAATCAAAATGGGGATTTAAAGGCATTAAATTGGATAAAAAGTATTAATGATGAGTTTCGTCTGGGAATAACTGCTCAATATCCTGTTTGAGGTAACGATATTGAAAGCCGCAGAAGTGACAATCGACGCTTATCTCTCCTTCTTCCTCAATGATTTTATCTAATTCGGCTTTCTCTAAGCGTCGTAGTGCGCTACTGGAGCGTTCTTTAGAACAGTGGCAGCCAAAACTAATGGTCTCTGGGGCAAATAGTCGAATATTGGTTTCATGAAAAAGCCGGGTTAATAAGGTCTCATGGCTAATGTTAAGTAATTCTTCAGTCGAAAGGGTGTTAGCAAGGTGTACCTGAGTGTCCCATGCATCGGTATTGCTAGACGCATCTGCCATCTGCTGAGGTAGGCGTTGTAACATCATACCGCCAGCTTTTTTTCCGTCACAACTCAGCCAAATACGCGTAGGTAATTGTTCTGACTGTATAAAATAGCCCTCTAAACACTGAGCTAGGCCCTCCCCATCGAGCGCCACAATACCTTGATAGCGTGCGCCTTTTTTTGGAGCAATAATAATAGACAGCATGCCGTTGCCTAGCAATGATCGTAGGCTCCTTCTATTAAATGATGACTGTAATGCGTCGGCATTATTGATTTGAGCGACACCACGAATAGTCTTTTGGTGGCTAAGTTCGGCCATGATGAGTGATAGGTCGCCGTCGCCACGGGCTTGTAATGTCAATGTCCCGTCAAATTTTAATGTACGCGAGAGCAAAGAAACAGCGGTTAAAAACTCTCCCAGCAGAACTTTGATAGCTTCTGGGTATGGCTGGATGGAGAAAATGTCATCCAGTGAGTGTGCCAAACTAACCAGTTCTCCTCGAATATCGGTGTTATCGAAAATAAAGCGGTGTAGTAGATCGGAGGTTGTATTCATTAGTGGGTGTTAATCATTCAAATAGTGGGTGATAGAAACGCCGTAGAGGGAATGGTTATATAGCTTTTAGTGATTGCTGCAATGACTGATATATCGTTTGCGGGTAAGCCGCTTATTTCTTCGACAATTAGCAAAAATCTTCTACTATTATAGGCAGAGTACATAATAACGCGATGAGGCAAAGAAATCATGTTTAAGGGTTTAGCGGCAAAATTTAGTATTGGTGTATTTATTATCGTTGCACTTCTGTTTTCCATTTATGGAACTTATGACTACCAGACAATGTCGGCACGACTTTACCAGGGGCAGAAAGATACCGTCATCTTAGTGGCGAATAGCTTGTCAGGCACGGTGTCTACGGCCTTGTGGAATTATGAGTCAGAAACCGTCAAGAGCGCCTTGAAAAGTAATATTAACGTGCCGGGAATAAAAATTATTGGCGTATTTGATGCTCAGGGAAAATTAGTCGATGCCTTTACAGCGGATGAAGAGGGAAATGCCGAGAGAGTAACGGATGTGGATTCTAAGGATCCTTCATTGCAACGCTATCTACTGACTCACGATGATCGGGTAAAAGTGCGCGAAGTGGGCAACTTGTTTTTTATGACCGATACCAAGCACATAGAGAAAGAACTGTCCCAATTAATTTGGGTGGCATTTGCTAAAACCATAGTATCTATTAGTTTGTTGGTTGGGATTATCGTATTACTGATGAAAGTCTTGGTCTCTAGGCCCATTGAAACGGTGGTCTTGGCACTACGCGAAATTTCTATGGGAGATGGCGATCTAACTAAGCGACTTCCTGAAAATGCGGTTGGTGAAATTGGTAAGTTAGCGAAGTATTTTAATAAGTTTGTAGAGCGCATCCAACAAATGGTGATTGATTCTGCTTCAACTAACGATGATTTACTCAACGCGGTAGAAGAGTTGAAATATATTGTCGATAAAAGCTCAGAGCTAGTGCGAATTCAAGAAGACGAAACCAATACGGTAGCGACAGCTGTTAACGAGATGAGTATGACGGCATCCGAAGTGGCGACGAATGCACAAAATGCGGCGGAGTTTACGGAAACGGCCAATAAAGAAGTCGGAGAAGCAACTACCATGATTTCTCAAACGGTCAATGTTGTGGAAAGTCTGGCTAATGACTTTACTAAAGGGACTAGTAGCATTGCCTCGGTGCAAGATCGTGTCAATGATATTGGTTCGGTACTGGATGTGATTCGTGGCATTGCTGAACAAACGAATTTGTTAGCCTTAAATGCCGCTATTGAGGCCGCTCGCGCTGGCGAGCAAGGCCGCGGCTTTGCGGTTGTTGCGGATGAAGTTCGTGCTTTGGCTGGTCGGACACAGCAAAGTACCGGTGAAAT